>NZ_BAAGWN010000014.1:0-114351 GCF_054780335.1 Curvibacter fontanus | reverse complement strand
CAGGCGGCTCAAGGGCTACCGACGCATCTTCTCTCGGTTCGAGAAACTCGATGCAATGTTTCTTGGCTTTCTCAGCTTCGTGCTCGTGGCAGATGGCCTTCGTGGTTTGTGTTAACAGGCCCTAGGCCGCCACAGCCAACGTGCGGCGCGTGCGCCGCATGCGGAAGGCCGTGACCACGAGCGTGAGCTGCACCAGGGCCAGGCCCACAAACAGCGTGCGCCATGCCTGCTGGTCCATCAGCAGGCCGAAGATCAGCGGCGAGATGGCCTGGCCGATGTCCAGGCCCGAATACACCACGCCGTAGACACGCCCGCTGGCGTTCTCGGGCGTGGAGCGCTTGATCAGCAGGTCGCGCGAGGGGCCGGCAAAACCGGCCGCAAAACCCATGAGCGCAAACAGCACGGGGACGGCCAGGGGCGGCAAACTCGTCAGGCCCAGCAGCAGGGAGATGCCCGCCGCCACGGCAAAACCGCCACCCACCACGCGCTCGCTGCGCGCCGGGTCGTTGGCCAGGAAACCGCCCACCAGCATGCCGCCGGCGCTGGCCACCATATAGGCCGTGAGGCACACCGCCACCAGCGACAGCGGCACACCGTGCAGCTGTCGCGCCGCCTCGGGCGCGAAGGCCTGCACCACGCTGAGCGCCACGGCGAAGACGAAGAAGAAGGCAAAACACATCCACACCGCGGGGATGCGCAGGAAGTCCAGCTTGCCCGCGTCGGCCTCGTCCGCCGCGGCGCGTGCCGGCGCACTGGGCGCCAGGGCCAGGCGGCGCCCCTGCCACCAGCACAGCAGCAGCACGGCCAGCACCAGCCCCCCGGCCGCGGCCAGGGACACGCGCCAGGAATACAGCAGGGCCAGGGGCACCAGCAGGGCCGGCGCCACGGCCCAGCCCAGGTTGCCGCTGATGCCGTGCACGCTGTAGGCGTGGCCCAGGCGCGGCGCGCTGACCTTGCGGTTGATCAGTGTGTAGTCCACCGGGTGGAACACGCCGTTGCCCAAACCTGCCACCACGGCAAAGCCCATGAGCATCGCGTAACTGGTGCTCAGTGCAAAACCGAAGGCTGCCAGCGAGAGCAGGCTCAGGCCCGCATACAGCACGGGGCGCGGGCCATAGCGGTCCACCCAGAAGCCCGACAAGGCCTGTACCGTGCAGGAGACCACGAAGAAGATCGTCATGAGGAAACCCAGCTCGGCGTAGCTGACGTTAAAGGCGCCTTTCAGCCAGGGGAACAGCGGCGGCAGCAACAGCTGACTGAAATGGCTCATGAGGTGGGCCAGGCTGATCAGCCCAATCAGGCTGGCATCCTGGCGCAGGGGGGCGGGGGTGGAGGAGAGGCTCGCAGCGCTCATGCCGCGATGGTAATGCAGGCCATGGCACATGGCCGGGTCACTCACCGCGGGCCGCAGCGTGAACTAATGCACGTGATGCCCCACGATTTAATGCGTTGCAGCAAGCACCCCTCTCTTCCGTGAACTTGTCCCTAGGAGATCGCGCACAGGCGATCAAGAATCCAAGCAGAGACCATGCAACACAAGCTCCGCAAGAGAGCCTCAGTTTCGTACAAACCATTTCAGGGGGAAAGCCATGATCATCCTGCCCATCGGCCCAGAATCTGAGCCTGAACACACCGCAGCACCGGTGTCCCGGCCTGCGCCACTGCAAAGCACCCTGCGTGTGCTGGTTTACGGCTTTTCGCCGGCCGAGCGCGAATTGATCCAGGGCATCGTGTCCCTGTCGCAGCGCCGCCCGCTGCGACTTGAATTGACCCGCTCCGAAGCCGCCGACTCGGCCGACGTCATCCTGATCGACGGGGCCGACAAGAAGGTCATGGCCTGGGCCGCCAAGACCCCCATGCTGGCGGGCAAGACCGTGGTCCAGGTCGACGGCCCCGACACGCTCGCCGGCGTCACCCACCTGCAGCGCCCTGTCCAGTGGCCCAAGCTGCCTTCACTGCTGATGCACGCGGTGGATCCCAACTCCTCCCTGCTGAGCACACGCCAGGCACTGGCCTCCACGTTCTGAAACGTCCCCGAGCGCCGTCGGGGCGCTTGGGCACGGGCATACTGGCAGGCATGCCCCACGCGCATTCCCACGACCACTCCCACGACGGGCATGAGCACGATCATGCCCATGGCCACACCGGGCATCACCACCCCGCCCCGGCCGATTTCAACCGCGCCTTTCTCATCGGTATCGTCCTCAACACCGGCTTCGTCGCGGTGGAGGCCTGGTATGGCTGGCAAGTCAACTCCCTGGCCCTGCTGGCCGATGCCGGCCACAACCTGAGCGACGTGGCAGGCCTGCTGCTGGCCTGGGTGGCCGGCCTGGCAGCGCGCCTGCGCCCCGATGCGCGCCACACCTACGGCTGGCAGCGTGCCTCCATCCTCGCCGCCTTCGCCAACGCCGTGCTGCTGCTGGTGGCCATGGGTTCGCTGGGCTGGGAAGCGCTGCAACGCCTGGGCTCGCCCGAGCCCACGCAAGGCTGGGCCATCATCACCGTGGCCGCCATCGGCATCGCCGTCAACACCGCCACAGCACTGCTCTTCCTGCGCGGCGGCAAGCACGACCTGAACGTGCGTGGCGCCTTCCTGCACATGGCGGCCGACGCCCTGGTCTCGCTGGGTGTGGTCATAGCCGGTGCGCTCTACCTCTGGCAAGGCTGGGCCTGGCTGGACCCGGTCATCAGCCTGGTCATCGCTGCTGTCATCGTGGCAGGCACCTGGGGCCTGCTGCGCCAGTCCCTGCACCTGCTCTTCGACGGCGTACCCGCGCACGTCGACCTGCCGGCCGTGCAGGCCTGGCTGGCCGCACGCCCCGGGGTGGCGCGCGTGGACGACCTGCACGTCTGGGCCATGAGCACCACCCGCGTGGCGCTCACCGCCCACCTGGTGATGCCCCAGGGCCACCCGGGCGATGACTTCCTGCGCGAGGCCAGCGATGGGCTGAGGGAACACTTCGGCATTGCCCACGTGACGCTGCAAACCGTGACATCGTCGATGCTGCAACCCTGCCATGAACTGCAGCAGGAACGCGGCCGCAGTCACTGATGCGGTTGACCGTGACTGCCACCCATTGAGCAGTGCATCAGAAAATCACGCCGCCGAGTGAGGAACGCTGGAAAACGCCTGAGGCCATGTGAGAGTGTGGCCGGTACTGGCGGCGAAGCGCTCCAGGTCGTCGGGCGTGTCGATGTCGATGCGGTAATGCCGGTTGTCGGTCTCGAACCAGTGCACGCTCTCGGGGTGCTGCTCGCGCCAGTTGCGGCAGATGAGGTCGGCACTGCCGGCCAGCCACTGCTCGCACAGCGCGGCATCGAACATCACCGGGTTGCCGGGTGCCGTGCTGCCGTCCGCTGCGCTCACGCGCGGCACCACCATGGCCTTGTCGCCGCGTTTGCGGTAGGCACTGATCAGGGCGGTGATGTCCTGCGCGGTGATCAGGGGCTGGTCGGCCAGCGCCACCATCACGGCGTCGATGCGGGGCGACAGGGCCTGCAGCCCGATGCGCACCGACGACGCCTGGCCCTCGTCGGGCGCGGGGTTGTGCACCAGCGTGATGGGCAGGTGCCGGATGGCGGCTTCGATGGCCTGGGCATGGTGGCCCAGCACGACGACGACCTCATCGACACCGGCACCCGACAGGGCCACCAGCTGCCGCATGATCAGCGGCACGCCCCCGAGTTCGAGCAGCGACTTCGGTTTGCCCCCCAGGCGCGAGCCGGCGCCCGCGGCCAGCAAGACGGCGCCCACCGTCATGCGGCTGTAGAGGCCGTTGGCTTTGAACATGCATCCCATACCCGAACTCCTTCAATGTGGTGCGATCACGCCGCCGCTCATCCCAGCGCCTCGATCAGCCGGGGCAACACCGCCTTGAGGCTGGCCAGGTCGCCGGCCGGCGCCAGCAGATCCAGGTGCGGCAAGGCGGCCAGCATGCCCTGGCTGATGGGCGCATAACCCGGCTGCTTGACCAGGGGGTTGAGCCAGACCACCCGCCGCGCACGGCGCCGCAGCTGCGCCAGGGCGCCCGACAGCGCCGCCGGTTCACCCGTATCGTAGCCGTCGCTGAGGATGATGACAGCGGTACGGGAATTCACGATGCGCGCCGCATGCTCGCGGTTGAACTGCGCCAGGCTCTCGCCGATGCGCGTGCCGCCGGCCCAGCCCTGCGCCAGCAGGTGCAGCCGCTCCTGCGCGTGCCAGGGGTCGGGGTCGTGCAGCGCCTGCGAGACCCCGGTCACGCGCGTGTGGAAGATGAAGCTGTGCACGTCACTCCATTCAGCGCTGAGCGCACGCGCCAGCCGCAGGTAGAAAAAACTGTAGAGCACCATGGAGCGGCTCACGTCGATCAGCAGCACCAGGCGCGGGCGCACGCGCCGGCGGTCTTTCCACTGCAGGTGAAAAGGCGTGCCGCCGCTGGCCACGCTGCGCCTGATGGTGGCGGGCAGGTCCAGGCGGCGGCCGTGGCGCGCGCGGGCCTCGCGGCGCAGGCGGATGTGCTTCAACTGGCGGGCGAACTGCCGCATCAGCGCCTCGATGTCCAGCGCATGCTCGCGTTCGGTCAGCGCACGGAAATCGGTCGAATTCAGCACCTCCTGCCGGCTGGCGGTCTGGCGCGGCCGGATGTCCTCGCTGTCGTCGGTGGGCGCGCGGTCGCTGGCCGGGCCCTGCGGCTGGTGGCCGCTGAGAAAACCACTGTCGCGCCGCTCCGGGCGTTGCCACTTGTTGGCGGGCAGGAACCAGGCATCGAACAGCGTGTCGAAACGCCGCCACTCCTCGGCCCGACCGCACAGCAGCGCCCGCAGGCTCCAGCGCAGCATGTTCGGTTCCAGCAGGCCCACGCGTTCGGCCGTGCGCAGCACTTCGACGCCGTCACCCCCGCCCACTGCAAAACCATTGGCGCGCAGAAAACCGGGAAAGCCCGCCAGGCGGGTGCTGGCCCGCGCCTCCAGCGGCGACACGGCCGTGCTCAGCATGCGGCCGCCAGCCGGGCGACGACCTCGCGCGTGAAGGCCACGCGGTCATCGCGCGTCTTGATCAGGGCGCCCAGGGTCTGCAGGATGCGCTCGGCGCCGTCCTTCTCGATCGCCGTGATGTCCAACCGCAGCAGGGCGGCGGCCCAGTCCAGCGTCTCGGCGATGCCCGGCTTCTTCTGCAGCTCCATGCGGCGCACGCTCTGCACGAAGGCCACCACCTGTGCGGCAAGCGCCGCCGGCACCCCGGGCGCTTTCGCGTGCACGATGGCGAGTTCCTTGTCGTAGTCCGGGTAGTCGATGTACTGGTAGAGGCAGCGCCGGCGCAGGGCGTCCGACAGCTCGCGGGTGCCGTTGGAGGTGATCACCACCAGGGGCCGGCTGATGGCGCGCACCGTGCCCAGCTCGGGGATGGAAAGCTGGAAGTCCGAGAGCAGCTCCAGCAGATAGGCCTCGAAGGCCTCGTCGGCACGGTCCACCTCGTCGATCAGCAGCACTGGCGGCTGTTCGCAGCTGATGGCCTCCAGCAGCGGACGCTTGAGCAGGTAGCGCTCGGAAAAGATGTCCTGCTCTTTCTGGGCAATACCTCTGTCGTCGTGTTCGAGCAGCTTGATGGCCAGCAGCTGGCGCTGGTAGTTCCATTCGTACATGGCCGCGTGGGCGTCCAGGCCTTCGTAACACTGCAGGCGGATCAGGCGCGTGTGGCGCAGGGTCGCCAGCACCTTGGCCACCTCGGTCTTGCCGACGCCGGCGTCGCCTTCGAGCAGCAGGGGCCGCTCCAGGTCCTGCATCAGCATCAGCGCCGCCACCAGGCCCGGTTCGGCGATGTAGCCGGCGTGTGCCAGGTCCTGCTGCCAGGCAGCCAGTTCCTGCGCACGCGAGACGCTCATGCCTTCTTCGCCGAGAACAGCGACTTGAACCAGTCCTTGATCACGGCCCAGGCCAAGGCCAGGGCATTCAACTGCGACGGCTGCGCCGGGGGCGTGGACGCAGCGCCAGCCGTGCCCCCTGCTGCGAGCGGCCCGCCGGGCCCGTTCGCCTGCAGGACCTGCACCTTGGCCGCGAAGTTGTCGGCGAACTGCTTGAGCACCTGGTCGGCCACCGAGTTCATCATGCGCCCGCCAAAGGCGGCGGCCTTGCCGCTCATCGACACCTCGCTGTTGCCCACCAGGTTGCAGGCCGTGTCGCTCACCGCCTCGATGCGCGCCGTCAGGTCCATGGACGCGCCCGAGCTGCCGGTGGAGTCCGTCCCCTTGCCGATCAGGCGCAGGGTGCGGCTGGCTGCGTCGATGGCCTTGACCTCCACCCCGCCGCGAAACGACATGCTGGCCGGCCCGAACTTCACTGCCACCGTGCCCTTGTAGTGCTGATCGTCGGTGCGCTCGGTGATGCGCGCGCCGGGCATGCAGCTGGCCACGCCCTCGATGTCCTGCAGCAGCGTCCAGGCCGTCTGCGCCGAGCCGGGCATGGGAAAGGTTTTTTCCAGTGTGACGTTCATTTCTCTTTCACTCTCAAAACAGAAACCGGCGCCGCGGCGCACCAAATGACCAAACCGGGGAACGCCGTGGAACCGGCTCTGCCGGGCCACTGGCGTTGCCCCCTGCATGGGGGGTGGCGTAGCGACACGCAGTGCGCGCAGCCTGGGGGTGTTTCACGTCACCGTTTATTGATGCCCAGCGCATTGCACTGCTGCCAGACGCGGTAGGCGCTGTGCGGCATGTCCATGTGGGTGACACCCAGGTGGGCAAAGGCGTCGATCACTGCATTGCTGAAGCAGGGGATGCCGCCCACGTGCGGCGATTCGGCCACGCCCTTGGCGCCGATGGGGTGGTGCGGGCACGGCGTCACCGTGTGGTCGGTCTCCCAGTGCGGCGTCTCCATGGCGGTGGGCAGGAAGTAGTCCATCAGGCTGTTGCCCAGGTGGTTGCCCTTGTCGTCGAAGGGGATCTGCTGCCCGAAAGCCACCGCGAAGGCCTCGGTCAGCCCGCCGTGGATCTGGCCTTCGATGATCATGGGGTTGATGCGGGTGCCGCAGTCGTCCAGCGCGTAGAAACGGCGCACCTTGGACTCGCCGGTGTACTTGTCGATGTCCACCACGCACAGGTAGGTGCCGAAGGGGTAGGTCAGGTTCGGCGGGTCGTAGTAGGACACGGCGTTGAGGCCCTGCTCCATGCCGGCCGGCAGGTTGCCGGTGTGCGAGACCAGGCAGATCTCCTTCATGGTCTTGTGCTGGCCGGGGTTGCCCTTGACCGTGAATCGGTCGATCTCCCACTCCAGGTCGCCCTCGGCCACTTCGAGCAGGTGGGCCGCGATCTTCCTGGCCTTGTCCTTGATCTTGCGCGCGGCCTGCGCGGTGGCCGCGCCCGAGACCGGCGTGGAACGCGAACCCCAGGTGCCCGCGCCGTAGGGTGACTTGTCGGTGTCGCCCTCCTCCACCACGATGTCGCTGGCGGGCAGGCCCAGCTCGGTGGCGATGATCTGCGCGTAGGTGGTCGCGTGGCCCTGGCCCTGCGTCATGGTGCCCAGGCGGGCGATCACGCCGCCCGTGGGATGCACACGGATCTCGCAGCTGTCGAACAGGCCGATGCCCAGGATGTCGCAGACCTTGGTCGGCCCGGCGCCGACGATCTCGGTGAAGGTGGCCAGGCCGATGCCCATCAGGGTCGGGCTGTTCGGATCGGCGCGCATCGCAGCCTGCTCGGCGCGCAGGCCCTTGTAGTCCACCGCCTCCAGCACTTTCTCCAGCGCCGGGTGGTAGGCCCCGCTGTCCAGCGTCCAGCCCAGCGAGGTGGTGTAGGGGAACTGCTCGGACTTGACGAAATTGCGGCGCCGGATCTCGGCCTTGTCGATGCCCAGCTTCTGCGCCAGCACGTCGATCATGCGCTCGATCAGGTAGACCGCCTCGGTCACGCGCAGCGAGCAGCGGTAGGCCACGCCGCCGGGCGCCTTGTTGGTGAAGACCGCGTCCACACGGCAGTAGGCATTGGGGATGTCGTAGGAGCCGGTGCAGATCGAGAACAGGCCCGCCGGCAGCTTGGTGGCCGAGACATGCGAGTTGAAGGCGCCGTGGTCGGCCAGGGCCGTGAAACGCAGGCCCTTGATGCGGCCGTTCTTGTCGGCCGCCAGCTCACCCACGCCGTGGTAGTCGCGCGCAAAACCGGTGGTGGAGATGTTGTCGATGCGCGACTCGATCCACTTGATCGGCACGCCCGTCACGATGGACGCCACGATGGCGACCACATAACCCGGGTAGATCGGCACCTTGTTGCCGAAACCGCCGCCGATGTCGCCCCCGACCACGCGGATCTTGCTTTCCGCCACGCCCGAGAGCATGGCCAGCACCGTGCGCACCAGGTGCGGGGCCTGCGTGGTCATGTAGACCGTCAGGTAGCCCGTGGCCTTGTTGAAGGAGGCCACGCAGCCGCAGGTCTCCAGCGGGCAGGGGTGCACGCGCGGGTTGAGGATCTCCTCGCGCACCACGATCTCGGCGTTCTTGAAGGCCGTGTCGGCGGCCGCCTTGTCGCCGGCCTCCCAGGTGAAGATGTGGTTGGGATGGGTGCGCGGGCCGTGGCTCAGATCCTTCTTGTCGACGATGTCCTCGCGGATGATGGGCGCGTCCTGGTCCATGGACTTCCTGGGGTCCACGATGGCCGGCAGTTCCTCGTAGTCCACCTCCACCAGGTTGGCGCCGTCGGCGGCCGCGTAGCGGTCGGTGGCCAGCACCATGGCCACTTCCTGCATCTGGAAGCAGACCTTCTTGTCGGCCAGCACGGCCTGCACGTCGCCGCCGATGGTGGGCATCCAGTGCAGGTTGACCGGCTTGAGGTCGTCGGCGGTCAGCACCGCCACCACGCCCGGGCAGGCCAGCGCCTTGCTCTTGTCGATGCCCTTGATGCGGGCGTGCGCATAGGGGCTGCGCACGATGGCGCCGAACAGCATGCCCGGCAGCTTGATATCGTCGACGTAGGTGCCCTGGCCGCGGATGAACTTGGCGTCTTCCTTGCGCAGCAGCGAGGTGCCCATGCCCTGCAGCTTGTCTTCGCGTTCCTTCAGATCAGACATATTGCCCATGTGAATCTCCGGTGTGTTCGGTGCGTTTTCTTTGTGTGTGACAGCGGGGAAGCGCCTCAGGCGGTCGCGGGGGCCGCCAGCTTCTTCGCGGCGGACTGCACCGCCTTGACGATGTTCTGGTAGCCCGTGCAGCGGCACAGGTTGCCGGCGATGCCGTAGCGGATGTCCTGCTCGCTCGGATTCGGGTTCTCCTTGAGCAGCCGGTAGGCACGCGTCATCATGCCGGGCGTGCAGAAACCGCATTGCAGGCCGTGTTCCTCATGGAAGGCCTGCTGGATGGCGTGCAGCACGCCGCCCTGCTCCAGGCCCTCGACCGTCAGCATGTCGGCGCCCTCGCACTGCACCGACAGCACGGTGCAGGACTTGAGCGACATGCCGTCCACGTCCACCGTGCAGGCGCCGCAGTGCGAGGTCTCGCAGCCGATGTGCGGGCCGGTGTGCAGCAGCCGCTCGCGCAGGGTATGGATCAGCAGCTCGCGCGGCTCCACCGCCGTTTCGATCTTCTTGCCGTTGAGCTGGAACGACACCGTTTGTGTTTTCGCCATGTCTTGTCTCCTGTGTTCTTGTGGGTCAGAGGCTGAGAGCAAATTGCCCATGGCCGCTCAAGCCTTGGCAGCGCGCTCGTGCGCCTTCTGCAGCGCGCGCCGGGTCATCTCGCCGCACATCGCCCGTTTGTAGTCGGCGTCGCCGCGCTGGTCGGGCGCCGGGTCGCAGATGCTCATGGCCAGGCGGGTCGCCTCGTTCAGGCTGGCATCGTTGATGGCCTTGCCCGCCAGGGCCGCTTCGGCAGCCGTGGCCTTGAGCGGCGTGGCGCCGACGTTGGTCAGCGCAATGCTGACTTTGGCCACGGTGTTGCCCTTCATCTGCAGCATCACGGCGGTGGCGGCAGTGGCGAAGTCGCCGGTCTTGCGCTTGAGCTTCTGGTAGGCGTAGCCGCTGCCGGCGGCCGGCACCGGCACCCGGATCTGGGTCAGGATCTCACCCGGCTCCAGCAGCGTGGCATACATGCCGAGGAAATAACCGTCGGCCTTGAGCACGCGCTCGCCCTTGGGCCCCTGCAGCACGAAGGAGGCGTCCAGCGCCAGCATCAGGGCCGGGTGGTCGTTGCCCGGGTCGCCGTGCGAGATGTCACCGCCGATCGTGCCCTTGTAGCGCACCTGCGGGTCGGCGATCAGCCCGGCGCCCTCGACCAGCAGCGGCACCTTCTCGGCCAGCAGCTTCGAGTTGAGCAGGTCGTATTCGGTGGTCATGGCACCGATGCGGATCTCGTTGCCCACCTGCGCGATGCCGCGCAGGTCCGTGATCCTGCCCAGATCGATCAGGTGCGCGGGCTGCGCGAAACGCAGCTTCATCATGGGCAGCAGGCTGTGGCCGCCGGCCAGCAGCTTGGCATCGTCGCCCAGGGTGGACAGCAGCTTGAGCGCCTCCGGCACCGTGCGGGGGCTGTGGTAATCGAATGGGACGGTGATCACGTTGGTCTCCTTGGTTGGGTCTCAAAACCTCCAGGAGAGCGAATCTAGCGCCCACGCATCCGGTTTTGGCGCCCATACAATCAACCGTCGTCCCGCTTGCACGAACGGCAGCCGACGCGCACGAACGTGCGCCGCAAACGCACACGCCTACATAAGCCGCGGCTGATGCCGGTGGCCCGCCGCCTTCAGCCCAGGCTCAGTTGCGGACCGGCGCCGGATCGACCAGGCCGAGATGTTCCAGCAGCGTGGGGGCGCTGGAGCGCGAGACCGGGATTTCGACGGGGGTCGGCCCCATCATGCGCAGCGTCATGCGGCCGTCGTCGCGCACGATCTCGTCCACGTGCGAGAGGTTGACGATGTAGCTGCGGTGCACGCGCAGGAAAAGCTGCGGGTCCAGCCGCCCCTCCAGGTCGCCGATGTTGAGGTTGCAGAACTGGCTGCCCTGCCCCGTGTGCACCCAGGTATAGTGGCCTTCCGAGCGGATGAAGGACACCGAGGGCACGTCCACCAGCAGCACGCGGTTCTGCTTGATGGTGGGAATCTTGCGCAGCAGGCGGCGCTCGGCAAGCTCGCCGCTGTCGCGCCCGCGGGCCGCCCCCTCGGCCTCGGGGCTCACCACGTCGGTGATGTCATAGAACACCAGGGTGTAGCCGGTGGTCATGCCCTGCATGTCGCCGATCTTGGACACCTTGATCAGCAGCATGCGGTCGGGGATGTTGATCATCATCGCCATGGGCGGCGCGTTGTTCACCGGGCACTCGGCCTGGTCCAGCAGGAATTTCACCTTGTTCTTGGCGGCGTCGGGGTGGAAGTCCAGCACGTACTTGTCGAAGGGCAGCTTGTCCTCCACCGGCAGGCTGCGGCGAGCGAAGTCGTTCATGCCCACCACGTGCAGGGTCTTGTCCAGGTGGATCACGCCCACGTCGAAGCGCTCCAGCAGGTAGAGCCAGGAATTCGGGTTGGCCGCGGGAGCAGCCGACATGGGACAGCTTTTCATGGTTGCAGCATTCCTCAGGGGGCAGCCCGGCAGGCCTGTCGTGGCCGGCGTGCTCGTGCCAGCTGGCGGGCGCTCATGCAACGCAGCTGCGTTTCATTCACGAAGCCGGCGTGTTCCTCCCGTACGCACTAGAGTAAATACGCCGTGTTGCGGCCGAGTGTCTTCCAGCGTGCGCGCAGTGAACATGGTGTTAACCCGCGTGCCCGATAGATTTCAACTAAGAATCCGGTAACCCAATTCCGATGAACCTGTCCCCGCACCCCCACTGGCTGGCCCGCAGCATCGGCTCGGCCACCCTCACGCCCGCCCTGCTGGTGGTCCTGGTGGGTTTCACGCTGTGGGCACTGGGCCGCGACGCCGCCCTGTGGAGCAGCACACAGACATGGCTGATCGCGCTGACCCTGCTGGCCGTGGCCGCCGGCTGTATCGCGCTGGCTTGGGTGCGCCCGCAGCGCGCCGGCCTCTCGCCGCCGCACGTCATGCTCTCCCTGGGTTTCGGCGGCATGCTGCTGGGCCTGCTGTGGGACGTGCTGCAGTCCGGCCCCGCCCGGCTGGAAAACCTGTGCAGCCAGTCGGCCGCGCTGGGTTTTGTCGACAGCCTGCGGCTGCACATCGAGTTCCTGCCCGGCATGCACGCCGGCATGCTGGCCGGCGGCCTGCTGGCCATCCCCAGCCTGCGCGTGCTGCGCCCGCACTGCGGCCGTTACCTGTGCTCGCTGTTCGCGCAGAACCTCCTGTGCTCGGGCTGGATGCTGATCGGCATGACGGCCGGCGCCGTCTGGCTGGCGCGCTGGCAGCTGGGCAGCAGCACCAGCACGCTCAGCGGCATGCTGGGCGGCATGTTCGTGGGCATGACCTGGGGCATGGTGCTCAGCGTGGCGCTGTACCGCGGGTTCTTTGCCTGGCGCAGCCGTGCCTGAAGGAAACAACCGTTCGCGTTGAGCCTGTCGAAACGCAGCGCCTGCTCGCACAGGCGGCTTGGGCTACAGTGGGCGTCGCTCCCCAGTCACCCACCCAACCGCCATGAACACACTCGCCGACTTCCCCATCACCCGACAATGGCCTGCCCGGCATCCGGAGCGCCTGCAGCTCTATTCCCTGCCCACGCCCAATGGCGTGAAGGTGTCCATCGTGCTGGAAGAGACCGGCCTGCCCTACGAAGTGCATCTCGTGGATTTCGAGAAGAACGACCAGTTCTCGCCCGAGTTCCTGAGTCTGAACCCCAACAACAAGATCCCGGCCATCCTGGATCCCGACGGCCCCGGCGGCAAGCCGCTGGCGCTGGCCGAGTCCGGCGCCATCCTGGTGTATCTCGCCGGGAAGACCGGCCAACTGCTGCCGAAAGACGACGCGGCCAAGTACGAAACCCTGCAATGGCTCATGTGGCAGATGGGTGGCGTGGGCCCCATGTTCGGCCAGGTCGGCTTCTTCACGATCTTTGCCGGCAAGGACTACGAGGACAAGCGCCCGCGCGACCGCTACGTGGCCGAATCGCGCCGCCTGCTGAGCGTGCTGGACCAGCGCCTCAAGGGCCGCAAATGGATCATGGGCAACGAGTACTCGATCGCCGACATCGCCGTGTTCCCCTGGGTCCGTAACCTGCTCGTGCGCTACAAGGCCGGCGAGCTTGTCTTCATCGAGGATTTTCCGGAAGTCACGCGCGTGCTGGCGGCCTTCATGGCGCGGCCGGCGGTGGCCCGGGGCCTGCATATTCCCAAGCGTGACTGAGCGGATCGGCCTGGCCGGCCCGCTGCCATCGGCGCCGGCAGCAACAACGCTGCTGCGACCAGGGACATTGCGCTTTTTTGGGGCCAGGGGCGCAATCCCCATTAAAGTGACCTCGCCTCCAGACCGTCACGCCGGGCAGCGCTGCTGCCCGCGTGACCCTGCTTCAACTCAATTCCAGAAAGGAGTCGCGAGACGGATATTCCCGAGCGCGATGGCTATCTGACCGACATGAACGCCTGGACCCAGGAAATCGGCCTGGCCATGGCCGAAGTCGACGGCTACGAACTCGGCGACACCAAATGGACCCAGATCCTGAAGGCCCGCGAGTATTACGATGAATTCGGCAGCGTGCCCCCGACCCGCAAGTTCGCCAACTACCTGGGCGAGGATCAGAACGACATCTTCAAACGCTGGATGACCGGACCGATGAAACCGATCACCAAGTACGGCGGCCTGCCCAAGCCCACCGGCTGCGTGTGATCATTAGGGGCAACGCTGAACAAGTCCCGCCGTTCGGACTGAGCTTGGCCTGTCCTGAGCTTGACGAACGGGCGAAGTCCTCTGCAAGTTGTTGATTGGCAAAGAGCGCGTTTCGACCCTTCGTCAGGCTCAGGACAGGCCAGGCTCAACGCGAACGGACTTATTCCTAGCCTTAACGCCCCATCAGCGCCTGCACGTGCGCGGCCGTGCCGCTGGCCAGGCCTTCCAGGCTGTAGCCGCCTTCGAGCACGGAGACCACGCGGCCCTGGGCCGTCTCGTCGGCCACCTTCATCAGTTCGCGCGTGATCCAGTGGTAGTCCTGGTCGGTGAACTTCAGGCCGCCCAGCGGGTCCAGGTGATGGGCGTCGAAACCGGCCGAGATGATGAGCAGCTCGGGCGCGAACTCGCGCAGGGCCGGCAGCAGCACGTCCGTCATGGCCGCTCGGAAAGCGGCCGAGCCCGTGCCCCGCGGGAAAGGCACGTTGACGATGTTGTGGGCCACGCCCGTCTCGTTCTTCGCGCCCGTGCCCGGGTAGAACTGCCCCTGGTGGCAAGAGCCGTAGAACAGGTCCGGGTCGTCGTAGAAAGAGTTCTGCGTGCCGTTGCCGTGGTGCACGTCGAAGTCCACCACCGCCACGCGTTTCAGGCCATGCTGTTCGCGCGCGTGCAGCGCGGCTATGGCCGCCTGGTTGAACACGCAGAAACCCATGGCGTGGTCCGCCTCCGCATGGTGGCCGCAGGGGCGCGTGGCGCAGAAGACATTCTTGGCCCGCTTGGCCACCACATCGTCCACCCCCGCGCAGGCCGCGCCCACGCAGCGCATCACGGCCTCCAGCGTGCCGGAGGACATGATGGTGTCGCCCGCATCCAGGGCGCGGTAGCCCTGCTCGGGTGACATCTCCTTGACGGCCTCCACATAGTCGGGCGTGTGAATGTGCAGCACCTGCTCGAACGTGCCCAGGGGTGCGTCGCGCCAGACGGCGTTGGCGAACTCCGGGGTTTTCAGGGCGGTCAGCACGGCTTCCAGGCGCTCGGGGGACTCGGGGTGGTGCGGGCCGGGTTGGTGGTTGAAACAGGCTTCGTGGGTGTAGATCAGGGTGTTCATGTCTCGTATCAATCGCTATGTCATGCTGGAACCATCAACTGGGCCGTGCCGGGGATGGCATCCCCCTCACCCAGCAGATCAGAACTTTAGCGGATTGGGCGCGCCAGCGAAGTCCACGGTGATCACATCCCGGGACGTCAGGCTTCCACCACCAGCATCGAGGTTGTCTCCCCTCATTCCTCCAGGTCACCCCACCCACTGACCTTACTGAACAGCACCTCGCCAGTCGGGACATGAACCACACGAACAACGCCACCCGGCGGGTCCGTGATGCTCTTGGCGGCCAGGGACACGGCCAGCTCGCGGTTCGCCAGCCTGTAACCATCACGAACGTTCGTGCCTGGCAGCGATGCCACGATGGGGGCTGTGCTTTCGATCTTGTAGGCCAAGGGATCCATAAGCGCCTCTCCTTGCTGGGTTCATTCCTGAGAAAGGTAGCGTCTCACGAGCCTTTTACCAGCGTATTTGCAAGGCCTCAAAACTTCTCATCAAGATGTAAATCCTGAGACGAATTGCCTATCGCCTGTCATGGCGCTGACACGTGGGCGTTACGCCTGGATGCATCAAAACCCCACCTCGGTCGCCGAATCAGGGCCAGAGCCCTGTCGTCTCAAGGAAAGTCCGGGAACTTCAAACGGGCCACCCGGCGCGCTTCGGCGTTGACCTGCAAGTGGCAACTGTTGTCACGGCCCGGCCCTGCAGCTTGTTGCAGCGCCAGAGGGCTTGGGCGTGCTGGGCCTCCGCCTTATGCCGCGACTCGCTTTGCTGCATGGACCCGCGCACAACATGGTAAAAAAACCGGCAGCACAGCCACCAGCGCCAGGAAGGCCACCACCATGGGCCAGACCCGTGCTCTGCCCTTGACGGACAAACGGTCTTCCTCGGCCTCCTGCTGCAGTTCGCGCCGCAGCGCAGCTGCACCGGCGAGTCTGAAGCTCGACGCTGTGGCATCGGAGAAATGGGGATCCATGGGCAACTCTCATGTCAGCCCGCGCAGCACGAACCGTTTGAGCCGAATGTACAGCTGCCTTGCCCTCCTCACGCATAAGGCGGGTTTTCCCTTGCTCCTCCCGCCAGAGAAGCCGCTCAGCCTTAGCTGGGCGCCACTCAGGCCGGAATGACTCCTTATGTTGGCTACCGCACATACGGCCGGCACTCAAGCCGCTAGTTTTCATTACCCTGGTCGCGCCGTGTCCGGGTATGACAAAGATGTGAGATGTCCGAAAAAAAGACCAAGTCGCCGATTCGATCGGCCAAAGACTTGCCTGATGCTGTCAAGTCTTCAAGGGGGCCCAGTGCATTGCTTGCCGCCGGTGCACTTCAAAACGCCATCTTCAACAGCGTCAATTTCTCGCTCATTGCCACCGATGACAAGGGCATCATTCAGCTGTTCAACGTGGGGGCCGAGCGCATGCTGGGTTACCAGGCGCAGGAGGTTGTCAACCGCGTGAGTCCCAGTGACATGCACGATCCGCAAGAGGTTCGTGCCAGGGCTGAGGCGCTGAGCGCAGAGCTGGGCACCCACATCGCCGCCGGGTTCGAAGCCCTTTCCTTCAAGGCCTCACGGGGCATTGAAGACGTCTACGAGCTGACCTACCTGTGCAAGAACGGCACTTCATTCCCGGCTATCGTGTCGATCACCGCATTGCGTGACGACATTGGCACGCTGATCGGTTACCTTTTGATCGGCAGCGACAACTCGGCGCGCAAGCGCGCGCAACAGCATCTCAAGGAAGCAGTCATTGCCGCAGAAAACGCTAATCTGGCCAAGACCGAGTTCATCTCCAGCATGAGCCATGAGCTGCGCACGCCGCTCAATGCCATTCTGGGGTTTGCGCAGCTTCTGGCGTCGGGCACGCCGGTGCCAACGGTGCCCCAGCAACGCAGCATCGACCAGATCCTCAAGGCGGGCTGGTACCTGCTGGAATTGATCAACGAGATCCTCGATCTGGCGCTCGTCGAATCCGGCAAGCTCATCATGTCGGAGGAACCTGTGGCGCTGGGTGAGCTGCTCAACGAGTGCCGCGCCCTGGTCGAATCCCAGGCCTTGCAGCGTGAGGTGACCCTGAACTTCGAACCCATGGACACGCCGCTGCATGTGAGGGGGGACCGGACGCGGCTCAAACAGGTTCTGGTGAACCTGCTTTACAACGCGGTCAAATACAACCGCAAGCCAGGCCGTGTGGATGTGGTCTGCTCGGTTCTTTCTCCAGATGCCATCCGCATCACTGTGTGCGACACCGGGCACGGCCTGTCCGCTGAACAGCTCGGGAGTCTGTTCCAGCCTTTCAACCGTCTCGGGCGTGAGGCCGGCATCGAGGAGGGAACGGGGATAGGTCTGGTGGTCACGCAAAAGCTGGTGCATCTGATGGGGGGCCAGATCGGGGCGGAAAGCACACCGGGGGTCGGCAGCATGTTCTGGGTGAACCTGGCCCGGTCCGCCGCACCCCGCACGGACCACGGCGGCACCAACTGGATTCCCGCCAAAGAGGCTCTTGCCCGTCAAGGCCAGGCCGTGCAGACCGTGCTCTATGTTGAGGACAACCCCGCCAATCTGGAGCTTGTCGAACAGATCATCGATCGCTGCCCCAACCTGCGCCTGCTGAGTGCCGCAGACGGCAGCACCGGCATCGAATTTGCCCGAGCCTATCTGCCGCGGGTAATCCTGATGGACATCAATCTGCCGGGTATCAGCGGCATCGAGGCGATGCGGGTGCTTCATGCAGATCCGACCACGGCCCACATTCCCATCATTGCGCTCAGTGCCAACGCGGTGCCGCGTGACATCCAGAAGGGCTTGCAGGCCGGGTTTTTCGCCTACATCACCAAGCCGATCCGAGTGCCTGAACTGATGAAGATTCTTGATTCGGCGCTGATCCAGACCGACACCACCACATTACATCCCCCACCCCAGGAAACACATTGACTATTACAACGAAGGAAATCCTCAACGCTCGCATCCTGGTTGTGGACGATCAGGAGGTCAATGTGAGCCTTCTGGCAGAAATGCTGACGTCCGCCGGGTACACACAGGTCTTCACCACGCTGGACCCCAAGGTCGTGTGCGGCATGCACCGGGATACGCCTTTCGATCTGATCCTGCTGGACCTGCAATTGCCCGGCATGGATGGCTTTCAGGTGATGGAGGGCCTCAAGGCCAGCGGCACGGACAGCTATTTGCCCGTGCTCGTCATCACCGCCCAGCCCGGGCACAAACTGCGCGCCTTGCATGCAGGTGCCAAGGACTTTGTGAGCAAGCCTTTTGACATGGTCGAAGTCAAGGCCCGGATCCACAACCTCATCGAGATCCGGCTGCTCTATGGGCAACTGAAGCTGCATAACCTGGAACTGGAGCGGCAGGTTCAGGCCCGCACGGCGGAGCTGCAGGAAAGCGAAGCGCGCTACCGTGCATTGACCGAACTGGCCACGGACTGGTACTGGGAGCAGGACGCCGAGGGATGCTTCACCAAGGTGTCAGGGCCGGTACTTGAGATGCTGGGCTTGCGCGTGTCGACCCTGGAGGGCAAGACGCCACCGTCGCTGGACGAAGGTTGGAACGAAGACTGTCGCCAGTCGCTGCAGGATCGCATCGCATCGCGCATGCCCTTTGTCGATTTCCTGCTGGAGCGCATCCGCCCCGATGGAAGCCGCCAGGCGTTTCGTGTCAGCGGCACCCCCATGTTCAACAGTCGCTGCGACTTGATCGGCTACCGGGGCATAGGCGTTGAGGTCCGGCCTTAGGGACGAAATGAATCCGACCGGTACGACGCCGGCGCGACGGACTATTTAGGCCGCGGACGCTGCAGGTTCGCCTGCACCGCTTCCAGTCGCCCCGCACGCAGTTCGACCACGGCCTTGCGCACGGCCCGCGCCACATTTCGCGTTTCTTCCTGCACGTCCAGATCGCGGTCCAGCGCCTCGTGGCTGCTGGCGTAGGGTTCGTAATAGCCGATGTAACGTCCCAGGCGCGCCTGCGCACCGGCATCGATGAAACCCATCCAGTCCAGCCAGTCGGACAGCGCACGGCGCGTGTCGTCGACACCCGCCACGTCGCCGTGCACGACGAGTCCATACGTACGACCCGCCAGGTGTTGGGGGTAGTCCCAGCCGACCAACTCAAGTTCCTTGGCCTTGGCTGCCTGTTTGCCCAAGGTGGCGGTGGGATCCGGATTACCGCCATCGGCGCAGACCAAGCGGTCCATCATGAGTTTGAGGGGGCTGGGACTCTGGTACCAGTACACCGGAGTGACGATGATCACGCCGTGGGCCGCAGCCCAGCGTTCATAGATCTCGGCCATCCAGTCATTGGATTGATTCATTGCATGGTTCGGGTAGCAGCTGCAAGGCCAGTGGCACAGGGGCATGGCCGTGGACGCACAGCCCTTGCAGGGGTGGATGTTGCGGCCGTAGTCGGAGGAGAGCAGGCTCAGGTCCAGCACATCGGTCTCGACACCGCTGGTTTCCAGCGTTTCACGGGCGATCTGCAGCAAGCGGAAGGTCTTGGACATTTCGCCGGGGCAGGTGCCGTCATTACGAGCCGAACCGCAGATGAGCAGCACGCGTGAGGGGCTGGCCGGGTCAGCCCAGCGGTGCTGGGCTTCCTGGATATGCCGACTGGCGGTGACCCATTCGACAGACAGCCGGTAATCCGGGTCGGCAAAACCCGGGCCGGCCTTCTGCGTGAAAGGCGCTTTCCGGCCCTCGCTGTAAGCGGCCCAGGCGATGTCTTCCAGCCGCGCGATGGATGCCTCCTCGGCGCGGAAGGCCGGGTCGGTGTAGGCGATACGGAAGCGCAGGCCGAACTCCGCCCGCGCGATAGGAACCGGAATCTGGCCTTTGCGGATGTCCATCGTGCCCGTCCTTGCATGTGCTCCACGCCCTGCGTCTGCTTCAAACGCTAGGGGACATCACGAAAGTGCAAGAGCGCCACCCTGCGTGCCTCGGCACTGGCCTGCAGAAGGCAGGCTCCGCTGACTTCCCGGCCCTGCAGGTTGTTGCAGCGCCAGATGGCCTGGGCATGGACAGCCACGGCCTTATGCCGCAACTCGCTTTGCCGCAGAGAGCCGCGCACGACGTAATGGAAGACCAGCAGCATGGCCAGCAGGGCAAGGATGGCGCCGATCAAGAGCCAACCGGGTGATCGACGTTGATCGGGCAAGTGATGGCGCTCATCCCTGAGCAGATCGTGCAGGTGCGGTACGGCACTGCTGGTCTTGGCGTTGAAGCGTGTGGAGATTGGAAAATGATGGTCCATCGGCAGCTCTCGTGTCAGCCCGTGGGTGCGGGCTGTTTGAAATCAATGTACGGGTGCTGCGAGCTCTTGTTTGTGCGGTAGACAACATTGCGGCACAGGAACCGGGGAGGCGGAAAAGAAAAACCCGCCGCTGCATGCGCAGGAGGCGGGTTTCGATTTGCCGATCAGCGCGTCAGCAGATCTCTCAGGCCTTCTCGAAGCTGAACTGCCCCGGGTTCCTGACCGGGTCCACGTCCACGGCGATCACGTCCTTGGCCACGAAGCGGCCTTCGAGCAGCAGCTTGGAGAGCGGGTTCTCGATGCGCTGCTGGATGGCGCGCTTCAGGGGCCGGGCGCCGAACACGGGGTCGAAGCCCACCTTGGCCAGTTCGGCCAGGGCCTTGTCGGACACCTGGAGTGCCAGTTCCATCTTGCCCAGGCGGTCCTGCAGGGCCTGCAGCTGGATGCCGGCAATGCGGGTGATGTGCGCGGCGTCCAGCGCGTGGAAGACCACGGTCTCGTCGATGCGGTTCAGGAACTCGGGGCGGAAGTGGTTCTTGAGCTCACCCCAGACCGCGTCCTTCACGTCTTCATAGGGCTCGCCCACCATGCTCTGGATCAGGTGCGAGCCGATGTTGCTGGTCATCACGATGACCGTGTTCTTGAAGTCCACGGTGCGGCCCTGGCCGTCGGTCAGGCGGCCGTCGTCCAGCACCTGCAGCAGCACGTTGAACACATCGGGATGGGCCTTCTCCACCTCGTCGAGCAGCAGCACGCTGTAGGGCTTGCGGCGCACGGCTTCGGTCAAGTAACCGCCCTCCTCGTAACCCACGTAGCCCGGCGGCGCGCCGATCAGGCGGGCCACGGAGTGTTTCTCCATGAACTCGCTCATGTCGATGCGCACCAGATGGTCCACGCTGTCGAAGAGGAAACCGGCCAGCGCCTTGCACAGCTCGGTCTTGCCCACGCCGGTGGGGCCGAGGAACAGGAAGGAGCCCGTCGGACGGTTCGGGTCGCTCAGGCCTGAGCGCGAGCGGCGGATGGCGTTGGCCACGGCCGAGATGGCTTCGTCCTGGCCCACCACGCGCTCGTGCAGCTTGGTTTCCATCTGCAGCAGCTTGTCCTTCTCGCCCTGCATCATCTTGGCCACAGGAATGCCGGTGGCGCGGCTGACCACCTCGGCGATTTCCTCGGCGCCCACCTGCGTGCGCAGCAGGCGCGGCGCACTGCCCTCGCCCTGGGCCTGTTCGCGGGCCTGGGCTTCCTTGAGCAGTTTTTCCAGCTCGGGCAGCTTGCCGTACTGCAGCTCGGAGACCTTGGCGAAATCGCCCTTGCGGGTCAGCTCGGCGATCTGCGTCTTGAGCTTCTCGATGTCTTCGCGTACGTGCTGGCTGCCCTGGGCCTGAGCCTTCTCGGCCTTCCAGATTTCGTCGTAGTCGGCAATCTCCTTCTGCAGCTTGGCGATTTCCTCCTGGATCAGTTCCAGGCGTTTTTGCGAGGCATCGTCCTTTTCCTTTTTCATGGCCTCGCGCTCGATCTGCAGCTGGATCAGCCGGCGGTCGAGCTTGTCCATGACCTCGGGCTTGGAATCGATCTCGATCTTGATCTTGGCGGCGGCCTCATCGATCAGGTCGATGGCCTTGTCGGGCAGGAAACGGTCGGTGATGTAGCGGTGGCTCAGCTCGGCCGCGGCCACGATGGCCGGGTCGGTGATGTCCACGCCGTGGTGCACCTCGTATTTCTCCTGCAGGCCGCGCAGGATGGCGATGGTCTGCTCCACGGTGGGCTCACCCACCAGCACCTTCTGGAAACGGCGCTCCAGCGCGGCGTCCTTCTCGATGTACTTGCGGTATTCGTCCAGCGTGGTGGCGCCGATGCAGTGCAGCTCACCGCGCGCCAGCGCCGGCTTGAGCATATTGCCGGCGTCGATGGCGCCTTCGGCCTTGCCCGCGCCCACCATGGTGTGCAGCTCGTCGATGAAGAGGATGATGCGGCCTTCGTCCTGCGAGACTTCCTTGAGCACGGCTTTCAGGCGCTCCTCGAACTCGCCCCGGTACTTGGCGCCGGCCAGCAGGCCCGCCATGTCCAGCACCAGCACACGCTTGTCGCGCAGGCTCTCGGGCACTTCGCCGTTGACGATGCGCTGGGCCAGGCCTTCGACGATGGCGGTCTTGCCCACGCCGGGCTCACCGATCAGCACGGGGTTGTTCTTGCTGCGGCGCTGCAGCACCTGGATGGCGCGGCGGATCTCGTCGTCGCGGCCGATCACCGGGTCCAGCTTGCCGGAGCGGGCGCGTTCGGTCAGGTCCAGGGTGTATTTCCTGAGGGCTTCGCGCTGGCCTTCGGCTTCGGGGTTGTCCACGGCCTGGCCACCGCGCACGGCTTCGATGGCGGCTTCCAGCGATTTGCAAGTCAGGCCGTTGGCCTTGGCCAGCTGGCCGATATCGCCCTTGCTGTCGGCCAGGGCCAGAAAGAAAAGTTCGCTGGCGACGTACTGGTCACCCCGCTTGATGGATTCTTTTTCAGCAGCCTGCAGCAGGGACACCAGGTCACGCCCGACCTGCACCTGTTCCTGGCCTTCCACCTGCGGCAGCTTCTTGACGGCAGCCTCGGCGCCGGCCAGCAGCCCCACCACATTGACACCCGCGCGCTGCAGCAGGGCCTTGGGGCCGTCCTGCTGGCGCAGCATGGCCACCAGCAGGTGGGCCGGCTCGATGTAGGCGTGGTCATTGCCCAGGGCCAGCGTCTGCGCTTCGCCCAGGGCTTCCTGGAATTTGGTGGTGAGTTTGTCGATCCGCATGAAATTCTCCGATTGCAGCCCAGCTTTGGGTGCGCAAGCTGAATTTCAAGGGCTGGGATCGGGAATCATTTTGACGGATATCAAAGCCGGGGCATTCAGGGTCGGCCTGACCGTCAAGCGGCCCGCGATTCAGGTGAGCTTCACAGCATCCTGCGAGAAACCGGCCACGCGCTTGTAGTTCTCCGAAATCTGGCGCAGCTCTTCCTGGCTGATCAGGTCGTCGATATGGCGGAAGGGCTTGCCGCCGCTGAGTTCATCGACCTTGATGTTGATGAAGTCCGGCGGGGTGCTGCGGTTGGTGCGCACCACACGCGCGGTGGGCTCCACGCGGGCCTGGTCGTAGATCTGCAGGGCGGACTGCGGGTCGGGCGTGACCGCCAGCAGTTCGGCCAGCGTGCGCGCGTCGATCAGGCCCTGGGCGGCGCCGTTGGAGCCGCGCGGGTACATGGGGTGGGCAGCATCGCCCATGAAGGTCACGCGATCAAAGGTCCAGCGCGGCACCGGGTCCTTGTCCACCATGGGGTACTCGAGGATGTGCTGGGCGTTGGCGATGAGAGCGGGCACGTCCAGCCAGTCGAACTTCCAGTCGGCGTAGATGGCCTCGAAGTCGGCCTTGTTGCCGGGGCGGTTCCAGTCGTTCATGGACTCGCCCTCGTGCTGGATCTCGGCCATCCAGTTGATGAGCTGGTTGCCCTGGCCGTCCACGTTGTCGACGATGGGGTAGATCACCATCTTGCCGGTGTGGATGGAGCCCACGCGCATATAACTCTTGCCGGTGAGGATGGGCTTGTGCACGGTGACACCGCGCCAGGTGTTGATGCCGGCGAAGGCCACCTTCTCGTCCGGGTAGAACTGGCGGCGGATGGTGGAGTTGACGCCGTCGCAGGCGATGACGATGTCGGCCCTCACGCTGGGGCGCTTGCTCCCCTGGGCGTCGACGAAGTGCACGGTGGCACCCAGCACATCCTGCTCCACCCCCGTGCAGCGGTGGTCGGTGTGAATGCGCTGCGGGCCGATGCGGGCCAGTGCCTCCTCGTACAGGATGCGGTGCAGCTTGCCGCGGTGGATGCCGACCTCCGGGACGGGATAACCGGCGTGCCGCCCGCGCGGCTCCCTGTAGATGTACTGGCCGTAGCGGTTGAAGAACACGCTCTCCAGGTTCTCGATGCCCGCGGCCTCCAGCTTGCTTTGCACGCCCAGCGCAGCCAGCTCGCGCATGGCGTGCGGCAGCAGGGTGATGCCCACGCCCAGTTCCTTGACCTCGGGCACGGCCTCGTAGACGTCACAGGCGATGCCGCGCTGGTGCAGGGACAGGGCCAGACCCAGGCCGGCGACGCCCCCGCCCACGACAGCGATGCGGGTACCCTGATGCAACTCGCCCATGGGCCTACTCCGCCTTGATGCCGTTGCGCCGGATCACCGCGCCCCAGCGCGGGTAGTCCTTGTTCACGATGGTCATGAGCTCATTCGGCGTGGACGAAGCCGCGTCCAGGCCGGCCTTGCCCAGCACCTCGCGCACCTCGGGCAGCTTGAGGATGGCGGCGATCTCGCCATTGAGGCGCTGCTGCACGGCCGGGGGCGTTTTGCCCGGCACGAAGAAGGCGTACCAGAGGTCCACGTCCACACCCTTGGCGCCCAGCTCCTCGAAGGTGGCCACATGGGGCGCCACCGGGTGGCGCTTGGGGCTGCCCACGGCCAGGGCGTTGAGCTTGCCACTGTTGACGAAACCCTGGGCCACGTGCACGGGCAGGAAACCCACGTTGAGTTCACCCGCGAGCAGGTCGGTGGTGTAGCCCGCCGTGCCGCGGTAAGGCACGTGCAGCATGAAGGTCTGGGTCTGCGCCTTGAAGAGTTCCATGGCCATGTGGTGCGGCGTGCCGACACCGGGCGAGCCGTAGCTGATGCTGCCGGGTTTGGCGCGGGCCTGGGCCAGCAGGTCCTGCAGGGACTTGATGCCGGTCTTCGGATTCGCCACCAGCATCAGCGTGCCCCAGGCCGCCATGGAAACCGGGGCGAAATCCTTCACCGGGTCGAAGGGCACGTTCTTGTAGAGCTGCGCGGCCATGAGCATGGTGTTGGCGCCCATGAGCAGGGTGTAACCATCCGCGTTGCTCTTGGCCACCTGGTCGGCGCCGATGTTGCCGCTGGCACCGGGCACATTGGCCACCACCACGGGCTGACCCAGGCGCTCGGACAGCCTGGGCGCCACAGTGCGGGCGATGGTGTCCATGCCCGTGCCAGGCGTGAAGGGTACGATGATGCGCACGGGCTGGGCGGGCCAGGGCTGGGCCATGGCCGTGCCGGCCAGCAGGAGCAGCCCTGCGAACAGATGCTTGATGGTCTTCATCTCGGTCTCCTCGGTTTGTGTTTGTGGCGAGCTTCAGCGCAGCTTGAACACCGCTTCGGCATTGGTCTGGAAGAACTGGCGCTTGTGCGCCAGCGGCATGTCCATGGCGTCCAGCAGGTTCACCTCATCGGGCGCGTACTGGTAGGGATAGTCCATGGCGTACATGACACGGTCCGTGCCCATGAAATCCTGCGTGAACTTGATGGCCTGCTCCCAGGCCACGCCGCTGTTGGTGATGTAGAAATGCTCGCGCAGGTACTCGCTGGGGCGCTTCCGGATCGGCTGGATGCTCGGGTAGCGCTTGGAGTTCACCGTGGCCTGGTGCATGTAGTCCAGGCGGTAGGCCCAGAAGGGCAGCGCCTCGCCCATGTGGCCCAGGATCATGCGCAGCTTGGGGAAGCGGTCGAAGACGCCGGCGGTGATGATGCGCATGGCATGCAGGCCGGTCTCGACGCCGAAGCCGTAGATGGCGCCGTCCAGGCCGCATTCCTGGAAAGGCTGCAGCATGCCGGGCGGCAGCGCATTGGGGTGCAGGTAGATGGGTGCATCACAGGCCTCGGCGGCGGCGAAGATGTCCCAGAACTTGGGATCGGACAGGTACTCGCCCTGGGTGTGGGAGTTGATGATGACCGAGTGCATGCCCAGCTTGTTCACGCCGCGCTCGATCTCCCTGGCCGCCGCCGCCGGGTCCTGCGGGGCCACGGCGATCATGCCGACAAAACGCGTGGGGTGGCGGCGCACGGCTTCGGCCAGCTGATCGTTGGCGGACTGCACGAAGGACACGGCCGTGCCTTTGTCCATCACCTGTGCACCCGGCGAAGTCAGCGCGAGCACGGCCATGTCCACGCCCGCCGCGTCCATGTGCTGCAGGCGCAGCTGGTCCAGGTCCAGCAGGCCGCGCATGATGTGCTGCGCCCGCTCGCTGGGGCTGCTCATGTAGAAACCCATGAGGCCGCGAAAGCCCGCGTCGGCGTCACCGCGGTCCAGGATCTTCTTGTAGATGTCGAGCATCTCCTGCGTGGCGAACGCCTCTTCGGTGGCGATGCGCAGGTAGGGTGCCTTTTGCGGGGGGGCCGGCTTGGCCAGATTGGGGAGCTTGATCTCCATGCCGTCGATCCTGGGTATTGATAAGAACTCTTACCATCCTAAGGTCTGGACCGCCCCACCGACACTGAGGTTTCTACTGATGCTGACCCGGGAACCGGGAGGCAGGCCCGGGGATCAGGCGGTGGAATTGCCCGAGGTGATGCCCCATTTGGCCAGGGCCTGGTCGTCGCTGACACGGGCGTCGACCCAGCGTGCGCCCTCGGGCGTCTGCTCCTTCTTCCAGAACGGCGCCTGGGTCTTGAGGTAGTCCATCAGGAACTCGCAGGCCTGGAAGCTCTCGCCGCGGTGCGCCGAGGTGACCACCACCAGCACGATCTGGTCCAGCGGCAACAAGGGGCCCACGCGGTGGATGACACGGGCGGCATAGATGTCGAAGCGATGGAAGGCTGCGTCGATCATGTCCTCGATGGACTTCTCGGTCATGCCCGGATAGTGCTCAAGCTCCATGGTGCTGACGGCGTTGCCATCATTGCGATCACGCACGGTACCAACGAAGCTGCAAACAGCGCCCACGCGCTTGTCCTGCGCGCGCAAGGCGGCGATCTCGGCGCTGACGTCGAAGTCCTGGGTCTGGATGATGACGCGGGCGGCCATCTCAGCCTCCGGTGACGGGCGGGAAGAAGGCGACCTCGCAGTCCTCGCTCAAGGCCGCATCCTCGCCGCTCATGACCTGGTTCAGTGCCACGCGCACGGCGCGGCCGCGTGCCAGGCTCTGGGCATGGGCGCCGCCACGCGCGATCAGTTCGTCGCGCAGCGCACCCAGGTTGCCGGCCTGGGTCTCCAGCGCTTCACCACCCGTGCCCAGGTTCTCGCGGATCGAGGCGAAATATTTGACGTGGACTTTCATGCCATCAACTCTGCAAAGGCCAGGAACTGCACGGCATCGCCTTTGGCGATGGTCTGCCCGGCCGGGTTGTCCACCAGGCCATCGCCCCAGACCGCCGAAGTCAGCACGCCCGAGCTCTGGTTGGGGAAGAGGTCCAGGCCACCGGCCGCGTTGCGGCGCACACGCAGGAACTCGCGGCGCTTGTCACCGCGCTTCAACTCGAAGTGCGCCGGCAGGGCCATGCGCACGGGTTCGAGCTGCGTGACACCTTGCAGCTTGAGCAGGAAGGGTCGTACCAGCAGCATGAAGGTGACGTAGCTGGACACCGGGTTGCCCGGCAGGCCGGCAAAGTGGCAGGCGTCCTGCGGGCCGCTGCGATACAGCTTGCCGTAAGCAAAGGGCTTGCCGGGTTTCATCGAGATCTGCCAGAGATCGAGCTCACCCAGTTGCTCGACAGCCGGCTTGATGTGGTCTTCCTCGCCCACGGACACACCACCGCTGGTCAGCACCAGATCGTGGCCCTGGGCGGCGCCGCGCAGCGCGCTCAGGGTGGCGGCACGCTGGTCCGGCACGATGCCGAAGTCGGTGACTTCGCAACCCAGGCGCTGCAGCAGGGCGCGCAGGAAAAAACGGTTGGAGTTGTAGATGGCGCCGGGCGGCATTTGCTCGGGCGGCACATCACCGGGCATGACGAGTTCGTCGCCGGTGGAGAACAGGGCCACACGCGGGCGGCGCGCCACGGTCAGCTGGGACTGGCCGATGCCGGCGGCCATGCCCAGCGCGGCGGGGTTGAGGCGTTGGCCACGCGCGAGCACCACGGCACCGCGTGTGACATCCTCGCCGGCACGGCGGATCCACTGGCCGCTGTCCGGCACGCTGTTCACGCGCACGCGACCCTCCTCCACCACCTCGCAGTCTTCCTGCATGACGATGGCGTCGGCGCCCGCGGGCACGGGCGCGCCGGTGAAGATGCGTGCGGCTTCTCCGATCTTGAGCGGCTGGCCGTGCTGGCCGGCCGGGATGCGCTGCGTGACACGCAGCACGGTGCCGGCTGCGGGCACGTCGGCGCAACGCAGGGCGTAACCGTCCATGGAGCTGTTGTCCTGCGGCGGCACATGCAGGGCCGAAACCAGGTCCTGGGCCAGCACGCGGCCGTCGGCGTCAAAGGTGCTGACTGTTTCCGTGTCCGCCAGCGGCAGGGCCTGGGCCAGCAGCTCGGCCAGCGCCTGGTCCAGGGACTTCAAGGGAGTACGGGGCGCGTTCATGCGATGTACATCTCGGGCTTGTATTCGAAGCGCTCGCCATGGGTCACCAGCCACTCGGCCACGGCGTCGGGGACATTGAGGTCCAGAACGTCCAGGCCCGTGGGCACAGGCAGCTGGCCGGCATCATCGGTGGCAACGGCGGCGATGAAGTCATCGTCCGGGTAACGCACGGGTTTGCCGTTGGCGGCGCGCCAGACTTCGACCTTGAGCAGGTCACTGCTCTTGAAGCCTTCGACCAGCACCCAGTCCACGCCCTCGTAAAGCTCGGCGATCAGTTCGTGCACCTTGGGCTCGTGCGCCTGCTCGAATTCACGCATCAGGGCCAGGCGGCGACTGGAGGCGATGACCACCTCGAAGGCACCGGCCTCGCGGTGGCGGTGGCTGTCCTTGCCCGGGTGGTCGATGTCGAACCTGTGGTGCGCGTGTTTGACCACGGACACACGCAGGCCGCGCAGCTTGAGCGCCGGAATCAGGCGCTCGACCAGCATGGTCTTGCCTGAGCCGGAATAGCCGGCGAAACCCACCACTTTCATTTCAACTGTTCCTATCTTCGTAAGCCAGCCAATTTCCCTTGCCTTCCCCATTCGCAGAACGCCGTGGAACCGGCTTTGCCGGGCCACTGGCGTTGCCCCTGCAAGGGGGGGGTGGCGTAGCGACACGCAGTGCGTGTCGCCTGGGGGTTAGCCACAAACCTTGACGATGTAGTCCTTGACCACCTGCACATCGGCGCCGATCACCGCCACGCGCTTGGGCAAGGCTTCAATGCCTTCGAACTTGGCCGGCCGCTGCGGCTCGCGCCCCAGCGCCTCGACGATGGTCGCCGCGAACTTGATGGGCAGCGCGGTCTCCAGCACGATCATGGGCACACCCGGCTGCAATTGCTCGCGCGCTACCTTGACGCCGTCGGCGGTGTGCGTGTCGATCATCACCCCGAAACGCTCCCAGGTGTCACGGATGGTAGCCAGGCGGTCGGCATGCGTGCTCTTGCCGCTGACAAAACCATAACGGCTGCGGGCCTGCGCGAACGCCGGATCGGCGCTCAGGTCAAACTTGCCGGCCCTGGAGAGCTGCTCGCCAAACAGGGACTTGACCCTGGCGCCGTCACGGCCCAGCAGGTCGAAGACAAAACGCTCGAAGTTCGACGCCTTGGAGATGTCCATGGACGGGCTGGAGGTCTCGTGCGTGTCGGCACTGCCGCGCACGCGGTAGACGCCGGTACGGAAGAACTCGTCGAGCACATCGTTCTCGTTGGTGGCCACCACCAGGCGTTCGATCGGCAGGCCCATCATGCGGGCCACGTGGCCGGCGCAGACGTTGCCGAAGTTGCCCGAGGGCACGGTGAAACTGACCTTGCCCGACACGGCAGGAGAATTTTCCGACGGGCCGCCCCTAGGAAAATTGGCCCCCACGGGGGGCAGCGCAGCAGACGAAGTCGCAAGCGTGGGGGCAATATTCGTCGCCTGGAAATAACCAGCGAAGTAGTAGACCACCTGAGCCACGAGACGGGCCCAGTTGATGGAATTGACCGTGCCGATCTTGTACTGGCGTTTGAAGTCCAGGTCGTTGGACACGGCTTTGACGATGTCCTGGCAGTCATCGAACACGCCCTGCACGGCCAGGTTGTGGATGTTGGCGTCCTGCAGGCTGAACATCTGCGCCTGCTGGAAGGGGCTCATGCGGCCGTGCGGGCTGGTCATGAAGACGCGCACGCCCTGCTTGCCGCGCATGGCGTACTCGGCCGCGCTGCCGGTGTCGCCGCTGGTGGCGCCCAGGATGTTGAGCTGCTCGCCGCGGCGGCCCAGCTCGTACTCGAACAGGTTACCCAGCAGCTGCATGGCCATGTCTTTGAAGGCCAGCGTGGGGCCGTTGGACAGGGCTTCGAGATGGACGCCGTTCTCCAGCTTCTTCAGCGGCACGATTTCCTTCGTGCCGAACACCGCTTCGGTGTAGGTCTTGCGGCAGAGGACGCGCAGATCGTCGGCCGGGATGTCGTCGATGTAGAGCGAGAGGATCTCGAAAGCCAGGTCGGCGTAGGGCAAGGTGCGCCACCTGGCGAGGGTGGCTTCGTCGACTTTCGGATACGACTCGGGCAGGTAGAGGCCGCCATCGGGCGCCAGGCCTTCGAGCAGGATTTCGCAGAAACGCTTGCGGTCGGCGTGGCCGCGGGTGCTGAGATATTTCATCCGGCCAGTTCTTCCTTGCGGATGCGCACGATGGGCGCCAGCACGGTGGGCAGGGCCTGCAGCTTGGTCAGAGCCTCGTTCATCGTGCCCTCGCGCGCGTCGTGCGTGAGGATGATCACATCGGTCTGGGTGGAGCCTTCGCCGCCCACCTCGTCGGCCTCGCGCTGCAGCACGGCGTCGATGCTGATGCCGGACTCTGCCAGGATGCCGGTGACCTTGGCCAGCACGCCGGCCTGGTCGGCCACACGCAGGCGCAGGTAATAACTGGTCACCACCTCGCTCATGGGCAGCACCACCAGATTGCTCATGGCATTCGGCTGGAAGGCCAGGTGCGGCACGCGGTGCAGCGGATCGGCGGTGTGCAGGCGGGCGATGTCCACCAGGTCGGCGATCACGGCGCTGGCCGTGGGCTCGGAGCCCGCGCCCTTGCCGTAATAAAGCGTGGTGCCCACGGCGTCGCCGTTGACCACCACGGCGTTCATGGCGCCTTCCACATTGGCCAGCAGGCGCTTGCCGGGCACCAGGCTGGGGTGCACACGCAGCTCGATGCCCTTGGCCGTGCGCTTGGTGATGCCCAGCAGCTTGATGCGGTAGCCCAGCTGTTCGGCGTAGCGGATGTCCTGCGCGCCCAGTTTGGTGATGCCTTCCACATGGGCCTTGTCGAACTGCACGGGAATGCCGTAGGCGATGGCAGACATGAGGGTGACCTTGTGGCCGGCGTCCACGCCTTCGATATCGAAGGTGGGATCGGCCTCGGCGTAACCCAGGCGCTGCGCCTCCTTGAGCACCACGTCGAAGTCCAGGCCCTTGTCGCGCATCTCGGACAGGATGAAGTTGGTGGTGCCGTTGATGATGCCGGCGATCCACTGGATGCGGTTGGCCGTGAGGCCCTCGCGCAGCGCCTTGATGATGGGGATGCCACCGGCCACGGCGGCTTCGAAAGCCACCATCACGCCCTTGGCGGAGGCCGCCGCGAAGATCTCGGTGCCATGGACGGCCAGCAGGGCCTTGTTGGCCGTGACCACGTGCTTGCCGGCCGCGATGGCTTCCAGCACCAGCTGCTTGGCGATGCCGTAGCCGCCGATGAGCTCGACCACGATGTCAATCTCGGGGTTGGCGATCACGGCGCGCGCGTCGTTGACGACCTTGACGCCCGGCCCCACCACGGACTGGGCCCGCGCCACGTCGAGGTCGGCCACCATGGTGATCTCGATGCCGCGGCCGGCGCGGCGCTTGATCTCTTCCTGGTTGCGCCGGAGCACCTCGTACGTGCCCGAGCCGACGGTGCCGATGCCCAGCAGGCCTACTTGTATAGCTTTCATCTTTGACTCAGTCCATGGCGCCGTACGGGCGCCTTCTTGCAAATTTCAGGCGTGCGCTTGGCGCTTGCGGTAGCTTTCGAGGAACCTGGCGACACGGCCTATGGCCTCGCGCAGATCGTCCTCGTGCGGCAGGAAGACGATGCGGAAATGCTGGTTGTCCGGGTAGTTGAAGCCCGAACCCTGCACCAGCAGCACACGTGTCTCCTCCAGCAGTTCCAGGATGAACTGCTTGTCGTCCTCGATCGGGTAGATCTTGGGATCGAGCCGGGGGAACATGTACAGGGCAGCCTGCGGCTTGACGCAGGAGACACCGGGAATGGCGGTGATCAGCTCGTAGGCGATGTCGCGCTGGCGGCGCAGGCGGCCGCCCTCGTGCACCAGGTCGTTGATGGTCTGGTAGCCGCCCAGCGCAGTCTGGATGGCGGACTGCCCCGGCACGTTGGCGCACAGGCGCATCGAGGACAGCATGTTGAGCCCCTCGATGTAGTCCCTGGCGGGCTTCTTGTCGCCCGAGACCACCAGCCAGCCGGCACGGTAACCGCAGGAACGGTAGCTCTTGGACAGGGAGTTGAAGGTCAGCGTGAGCACGTCGTCCGACAGGCTGCCCAGTGCGGTGTGCCTGACACCGTCGTACAGCACCTTGTCATAGACCTCGTCGGCCATGATGACCAGGTTGTGCTCGCGGGCAATCTCGACCAGCCCCAAGAGCAGCTCGTCGGAGTACAGCGCGCCGGTCGGGTTGTTCGGGTTGATGACCACGATGCCTTTGGTGCGCGGGGTGATCTTGCTGCGGATGTCGGCCAGATTGGGCATCCAGCCGTTGGCCTCATCGCACAGGTAGTGCACGGGCTTGCCGCCCGACAGGCTGACCGCGGCCGTCCACAGGGGGTAGTCGGGGGCCGGCAGCAGCATCTCGTCGCCGTCGTTGAGCAGGCCGTTGGTGGCCATGACGATCAGTTCGCTGGCGCCGTTGCCCAGATAGATGTCGTCCAGCGCCACGCCCTTGATGCCCTGCTCCTGGGTGTACTGCATCACCGCCTTGCGCGCGACGAAGATGCCCTTGCTGTCGGAATACGCTGCCGCATTGGGCAGGTTGCGGATCATGTCCTGGCGGATTTCCTCGGGCGAATCGAAGCCGAACACGGCCAGATTGCCGATGTTGAGCTTGATGATGCTGTGGCCCTCTTCCTCCATCTGCTTGGCGCGCTCCATGATGGGGCCGCGGATGTCGTAGCAGACGTTGGCCAGCTTGTCCGATTTGCGTATGGTTTTCAAAATCCCTCCGGGGTACGGCAGGATGGCGTGCAAGAGTCCATCCTTGTTGCGAGGCGAAACCTATAATTTGACCACAGTTCCAGCCCGGAATCTTCCAGCAGCACCCTGACCCCGATGAAACTCCAGCCCGACAAATCACCCGTCCAGACCATCCGGGGCTATGGCCCGGGCTGGATTGCGGTGGATGCTGAAAAATTCAGCACCAGCCTCGTGCTCGGTTCGCACGGCGAGCGCCAGGTCTGGGATTGCTCCCGCTACGAAGAACTCAGCTCCCGCCACTTCGCTCCGCTGGCCGAACTGCGCCCGGAGCTGGTGCTCTTCGGCAGCGGCGCACGCCTGCGCTTCCCCCGCCCCGAATGGCTGCAGGCCCTGGTGGCCCTGGGCGTGGGCCTCGAGACCATGGACACGGCCGCTGCCTGCCGAACCTACAACATCCTTGCCGGTGAGGGCCGGCATGTGGTGGCCGCACTACTGCTGGAAACTCCCTAGCCCTGCCAGGGGCCGGGGCATGGTTTTCAGGGTAAAATTGGCGGATTGAGTCGGGCCCCGAGCCCCGCTGTCACGGCAAGCATCCCGACCCTTACTCGACAGCTGCTGTCACACAAGATTTGAGTCATATGGCGATTGTTGTCAACAAACCGATCCCGGAATTCGAAGCCAACGCCACCAGTGGCATCAAGGTTTCCAACACCACCCATCTCGGACAGACACTGGTCCTGTATTTCTATCCCAAGGACAACACGCCGGGCTGCACGACGGAAGCCATGCAGTTCCGCGACAAGTACAAGGACTTCGTCAAGGCCGGCGCCATCGTCTTTGGTGTCTCGCGCGACAACATGAAGTCGCACGACGAGTTCAAGTCCAAGCTGGAACTGCCCTTCGAGCTGATCGCCGACACCGAAGAAAAGATGTGCCACATGTTCGGCGTGGTCAAGAACAAGATCATGTACGGCAAGAAGGTCAAGGGCATCGAGCGCAGCACCTTCCTGATCGGCGCCGACGGCATCCTCAAGCAGGAATGGCGCGGCCTCAAGGTTCCCGGCCACGTGGACGAAGTGCTCAAGGTCGTCAAAGCCCTGAAGAAGGCCGCTGCCGCAGCTGCCGCGTGAGCGTCCGGCCCTGCTGATGCTTTTGAGCAACAGCAGGGTTTACTTTCAGACGGCTCATGCATAATGAATTCATGCCGTTGAGGTTTGCAACCGCTCACGCCAAACAAAGCCGCCCAGGTTTACCGGGCGGCTTTTTTGTTTTCCGCACGGCATCTGTCCCACACTCCTCCTGCCCATACCCACATGCCCCTGCCCCCCGCTCCCACCAAACGCGCCGCCCTCCTCTCTCCTGAAGCCTTCGAAGCCCCGGCCCGTGGCAAACCACGCAGCGGCCGCAAAACTTCGGCGTCCTTCGACGGCCCGGAACCCGCAGACAAAACGCAAGCCCGCGATATGTTCGAACACGGTGGTGGCCTGGGGGCTGAAGCCCTGGCCCCACCCGCCGCGCCCGTGGTGAGCCTGCGCCAGCCGGCCCGCCCGGCCGCAGTGATCAACCAGCCGCAGGCCAAGGCCCGCCCCAAACGGATCACGCCCACAGGCCCGAGCAAGCTCTTCGTGCTCGACACCAATGTACTGCTGCACGACCCCATGTGCCTGTTCCGCTTCGAGGAACACGACATCTTCCTGCCCATGATCGTGCTGGAGGAACTCGACGGCCATAAAAAGGGCATGACGGAAGTGGCGCGCAACGCCCGCCAGACCAGCCGCACGCTGGATGCGCTGGCCGGTGCCCAGGGCGCCGACATCACCACCGGGCTGAAGCTCGACAGCACGGGCCACCGCGAGGCCGGTGGCAAGCTCTTCTTCCAGACCCAGCCGCTGGACTACACCCTGCCCACCAGCCTGCCCCAGGGCAAGGCCGACAACCAGATCCTGGGCGTGGTGGAGGCGCTGCGGGTGCAGTACGCGCCGCGCGAGGTGGTGCTGGTGTCCAAGGACATCAATATGCGCGTCAAGGCGCGCGCCCTGAGCCTGGCCACCGACGACTACCAGAACGACAAGACGCTGGAAGACGGCGACCTGCTCTACTCCGGCTCGCTGGCGCTGCCGCCCGACTTCTGGACCACCGAGGGCCAGAGCGTGGAGAGCTGGCAACAGGGCCCGCACACCTACTACCGCATCACCGGGCCCGTCGTGCCCAGCCTGCTGATCAACCAGTTCGTCTACTTCGAGGCGCCGGGTGAGCCCAATTTCTACGCGCGCGTCACCGAAATCCGGGGCAAAAGCGCCGTGCTCAAGACGCTCAAGGACTACACCCACCTCAAGCATGCCGTCTGGGGCATCGCCACGCGCAACCGCGAGCAGAACTTCGCCATGAACCTGCTGATGGACCCGGAGGTGGACTTCGTCACCCTGACCGGCACGGCCGGCACCGGCAAGACACTGATGGCCCTGGCCGCCGGCCTGACCCAGGTGCTGGACGAGCGTCGTTACACCGAGATCATCGTGACCCGCGCCACCGTGAGCGTGGGCGAGGACATCGGTTTCCTGCCCGGCACCGAAGAGGAGAAAATGGGCCCATGGATGGGCGCCCTGGACGACAACCTCGAGGTGCTGTCCAAGACCGACACCGGCGCCGGTGAATGGGGGCGCGCGGCCACGTCCGAGCTGATCCGCAGCCGCATCAAGATCAAGAGCATGAACTTCATGCGCGGGCGCACCTTCATGAGCAAGTACGTCATCATCGACGAGGCGCAGAACCTCACACCCAAGCAGATGAAGACCCTGATCACGCGCGCCGGCCCGGGCACCAAGATCATCTGCATGGGCAACCTGGCGCAGATCGACACGCCCTACCTGACCGAAGGCTCCTCGGGCCTGACCTTCGCGGTCGACAAATTCAAGGGCTGGCCGCACGGCGGCCACATCACGCTGGCGCGTGGCGAACGCTCGCGGCTGGCGGATTTCGCCAGTGAAGTGCTATGAAATAAGTAGCGTCGTGCACGTCAAAAAGGGGCTGAACAGCCCCTTTTTTCTTGCCCGCGCGATCTCAGAAGTCGCCGCTGCCGTAGCCGCCGGCCAGGCTCTCGAAACGCGTCAGGTTCTTGAGGAAGGCCAGCTTGACCACACCGGTCGGACCGTTACGCTGCTTGGCGATGATGATCTCGGCCACACCGGGCTCCTTGCAGGCGTCCTTGGTGTAGTACTCGTCGCGGTAGATGAACATGATGATGTCGGCGTCCTGCTCGATGGCGCCGGACTCGCGCAGATCGCTCATCATGGGGCGCTTGTCGGGGCGGGTTTCCACGCTGCGGTTGAGCTGCGAGAGCGCGATCAGCGGGCAGCCCAGCTCCTTGGCCAGCATCTTCATGCCGCGCGAGATTTCGCCGAGTTCGGTGGCGCGGTTCTCGTCGTTGCCGGATGAGCCGCTCATGAGCTGCAGGTAGTCCACCACGATCAGCCCTAGCTTCCCACCGCACTGGCGTGCCAGTCGGCGTGCGTTGGCGCGCAGCTCGCTGGCGGTCAGGCCGGCGGTCTCGTCGATGTGCAGGGAGATGGTGCGCAGCTTCTCGATGGCCTCGGTCAGGCGCGGCCACTCTTCATCCGTCAGCTTGCCGGTGCGCAGGTGGCCCTGGTCGATGCGGCCGATGGAACCCACGATACGCACCGCCAGCTGGGCCGCGCCCATTTCCATGGAGAACACCGCCACCGGCAGCTGCTCGTTGAGCGCCACGTGCTCGGCGATGTTGATGGCGAAGGCGGTTTTACCCATACTGGGCCTTGCGGCCAGCACGATCATGTCGCCCGGCTGCAGGCCGGAGGTCATGCGGTCCAGGTCGTAAAAGCCGGTGGGCACACCCGTGATGTCGTTGGGATTGTCCGCCATCTCCTGCACCCGGTCCAGCAGGTCCACCACCAGGGTGTCCATGGACTGGAAACCGCGCTTCATGCGCGAGCCTTCCTCGCCGATGTTGAAGATCTTCTGCTCGGACTCGTCCAGGATGGTGGCCACCGGCCGGCCCTGGGGGTTGAAGGCGCTGGTGGCGATCTCGTCGCTGGCGGCCACCAGCTTGCGCAGGATGGCCCGCTCGCGCACGATCTCGGCGTAACGGCGGATATTGCCGGCGCTGGGCACGTACTGGGCCAGGGCGTTCAGGTAGGCCAGCCCCCCGGTTTCCTCGGCCTTGCCCTGGCTTTGCAATTGCTCGAAAACAGTGATCACGTCAGCCGGGCGGCTGGCGTTGATCAGCGTGGCCATGGCGGCGTAGATCAGGCGGTGTTCGTAGCGGTAGAAGTCGCCATCACCCAGCAGGTCGCTGACGCGGTCCCAGGCGGCGTTGTCGAGCAAGAGGCCGCCCAGCACACTGGACTCGGCCTCGATGGAGTGCGGCGGCACGCGCAGTTGCGCGATCTGGCGATCCGGGCCGTAGCCATCGTCTACGGCGGTCAAAACAGCTGACATTCGGTGGTGTTCCTTGTGGTTTTCTATCCTACGACGCAGCGCGCCAAGCGTCGAGTGAAATGCTGTGGACAACCCTCCGAATAACTGTGGGCAGGCTGTGTACTTGCGAGGATAAGTTTTTCCGCGTCGCCATGAAAAAAGCCGCCTGGGCCAGGGCCCGGCGGCTTTCAGGGGATCAACCGGATCAGGCGGTTTCGCCGTACACCGAGACGTTGATCTCGACGACCACGTCCGTGTGCAGGGCCACGCTGACGGTGCTGTCGCCGACCATCTTGATCGGGCCGTTGGGCATGCGCACCTGGGCCTTGCTCACCTGGTAGCCGGTCTTGACCAGTTCTTCGGCGATGTCGAAGTTGGTGACGGAGCCGAACAGGCGACCGTCCACGCCGGCCTTCTGGGTCAGCTTGAGGGTGGTGCCGGCCAGCTTCTCGCCCAGTGCCTGGGATTCAGCCAGCTTGGCGGCAGCGGCCTTTTCCAGTTCGGCGCGGCGGGCTTCGAAGTCCTTCTTGGCGGCTTCGGTGGCGCGACGGGCGCGGCCCGAGGGGATCAGGAAGTTGCGGGCGTAGCCGTCCTTGACCTTGACGATTTCGCCGAGGTTGCCGAGGTTCACGACCTTGTCGAGCAGAATGATTTGCATGGTTCTACTCCTTAGATCTTGTGCTGGTCGCTGTAGGGCAGCAGCGCGAGGAAACGCGCGCGCTTGATGGCGGTGTTGAGCTGGCGCTGGTAGATCGCGCGGGTGCCGGTCAGGCGAGCCGGGATGATCTTGCCGTTTTCGGCGACGAAATCACGCAGCGTGTCGATGTCCTTGTAGTCGATTTCCTCGACGCCAGCGACGGTGAAGCGGCAGAAGCGCTTACGCTTGAACAGCAGCGACTGGGTGTTGCGCTTGGGACGCTTGTCTTTGTTGAACTTCTTGAACGTGGCCATGGGGCCTCCTGTTTAATCTTGACTGAAATCTTGGATGTGGAACACCAGGTTCTTGCCGTTACGGGGAGTGGCGACGAAGCCTTGGAACCTCCAGCTGCTGCCGACCGCCTGCTTCGCAAGCCGCTCGGCCAGGGCGCCAAAGGCAACCGCCTTGGCGCTGGCTTTCACCTGCCGTTCCTGTCCTGCTTCCTGGCGCATCGACTCGTGTTCGAGCCTCAGGTCCAAGGCCGGCACGCCGGCCGGGGTGTATCGCATGGCACTCAACTCTGCGATCGAAGCATTCAGGTCCAGCTGGTTGGCGCCGGGGTTCACTCCTTTTAACGATCAGGCCTGGAATTCAGCCTGCTGGGCCTTGCGGGCGTCTTCACGCTCGACGGTCTTCATCATGGAAGACGGGCCGGTGTCGGCCTTCTTCTTCAGAACCGTCAGGTGACGCAGCACGGCGTCGTTGAACTTGAAGGCGTGCTCCAGTTCAGCCATCACGGCCTGGTCGGCCTCGATGTTCAGACACAGGTAATGGGCCTTGGCCAGCTTGTTGATCATGTAGACCATCTGACGACGGCCCCAGTCTTCAACGCGGTGGATCTTGCCACCGCCGGTGGTGATCATGCCCTTGTAGCGCTCGAGCATGGCGGGAACCTGCTCGCTCTGATCCGGATGGATCATGAGGATGATTTCGTAATGACGCATTGATGCTCCTTGTGGATGGAAGCCGCCCCCGGCGTCGACTGGGGTGCAGCAAGGTGGGAACCGAGCATTATAGCTGATTTGCCCCCGATTCAGTGAGCGGCCGGCCGGAGGGCGCCAGCAGGCTGAGCAGCACGGTCACCACCACGCCTGTCGCAATGCCAAAGACACCGGCGGAGATCGGCTGAATGCCGAACCACAGGCTGTTGCCGGCCAGCCCCAGCGCCGCCTGGACAGGTGGGGAATTGATCAGCATGTAGTAGCCGGTGACCCCCACCCCGGACAGCATGCCCGCCACGGCTGCCAGGCGGGAAGTCCGGCGCCAGAAGATGCCCAGCACCATGACCGGCACAAAGGCGCTGCCCGCCAGCGAAAAGGAGGCCGACACCAGAAAAAGGATATCGCCCGGCTTGAGCGCGGCGACATAGGCCGCCACCAGCGCCACGACCAGCAGGGTGAACTTGGACATGATCACGCGCCGCATCTCGCTCGCCTGGGCATCCTTGCCCATCTTGCGGTACAGATCGTGAGAGAGGGCATTGCCTATGGTCAGCAGCAGTCCGTCGGCCGTGGACAGGGCGGCCGCCAGGCCGCCGGCCGCGACCAGACCAGAAATCACATAAGGCAGGCCACCGATCTCCGGCGTCGCCAGCATCACGATGTCCGCCCCCAGCTTGAGTTCGGAGAATTGCAGCCGGTTGTCGTGATTGACGTCGCTGATCGACAGCAGGGAGCTGTCGACCCGGGCCCACTGGACGATCCAGGTCGGCAAGGCATCGAAGTTCTGCCCCACCAGATGGCTCATGACCTCGAACTTGACCAGCACGGCCAGGGCCGGCGCCGCCACGTACAGCAGCGAAATGAAGAACAGGGACCAGCCCACCGAACTGCGGGTCTCGGCCACCGAAGGCGTGGTGTAGTAGCGGGTCAGCAGATGCGGCATGCCGGCCGTTCCCACCATGAGACAGAACATCAGCGCCAGGAAATTGAGGCGTGAGCTGTCAAAGGCCGCACGCTCCTGGGCCGTCCCCTCGGGATCACCGGCAAAGGGTCGCGCATGCGGCGGCATGCCCGCCAGCGGCTTGGCCCGGCTCAGGTTCTCCTGCATGGCGCGTGTCCACAATTCACGCGCGGCGTTGGCATCCTTGGGCAACTGGGCCTGCTCGCGCCGCAGCGCCACCATCGAATCGTAGTCGGCGCGCGACTCGCTCAGCAGACGCTGCTTCTCCTTGAGCTGGGCCCGTTCGGCCTGCAAGGCCTCGTCCACATTGCGCAACTTTCGCTCGTAATCACGCGCCCGGCGCAGGTACTCCTGGATGACCTCCTGCTCGGCCGGCGATTCGATCAGCTTTTGCTCCATGGCGGCAATCTTCGCCAGCTGCTGCTGGTAGACCAGTGGCGCCAGGGGATTGCCCAACTGCTTGTAGGCCAGCCAGGACACCGGGATCAGGAAGGCCAGGATCAGGACCACGTACTGGGTGACCTGGGTCCAGGTCACGGCCCGCATGCCCCCCAGAAAGGAACACACGAGCACCCCGCCCAGTCCCAGCATGATGCCGATCTCGAAGTGCACCCCGGTCAGGCGCGACGTGATCAGACCCACCCCGTAGATCTGCGCCACGACATAGGTGAAGGAGCACAGCACAGCGGCCAGCGCGGCGATCCTGCGCGGCCAGGCCCCACCGAAACGTTGCTCGAAGAAATCCGGAATCGTGTAAAGCCCCCGTTCCCGCAAATGGGGGGCGACCAGCAGGGCCACCAGGCAGAAGCCGCCCGTCCAGCCCAGCACATAGGCCAGACCGCCGGATTGCGATTCGGTGCCCGAGAAGCCCTGCAGGTAGAGCCCGCCGGCCAGGCTGATGAAAGAGGCTGCGCTCATCCAGTCGGCCGCCGTTGCCATGCCGTTGTAGACCGCTGGAATCCGGCGCCCGGCGACATAGTATTCAGAGGCCACGGTGGTGCGGCTGTAGATGCCGATCGCGGCATACAGCGCCACCGTCACGAACAGAAAGACCGCGCCGATCCAGTTTCGCGACAATCCCCAGAACTCCGCCAGGGAGAGCAGGCCCAGGAAAAGCAGCAGGCCCAGCACGTAGATCGCGAACAGGCGGTGCAGGCGCTTTTTGTAGGCGGCGTAGGCCTGCGCGTCCATGGACGCCACGCCTTGGGGGTCACGGCGGTTCGTCACCCGGGCAAAAACAGCGGTGATCACGACAAAGACCATCACCGCGCCCTGGGCCGCAAACCAGTAGCTCAGAGGCCAGCCGAACACGACCTGCTGCAGGTCGCGCGCAAAAAAGAGGAGGCCGAAGGAGGTCAGGAACCAGAGCAGCAACAGCGCGCTGCGCAGGGACGGCCATCCTGACCGCCCTGTTCCCACCCCGTCCGGCGCCCGGTTCAGCATGGCGCCGTCATCAGTTCGTTGATGCCAGCCGCCATGCCGAATCTCACTTGCTGGCCAGTTTCTGCCAGGTCTCGACCACCGAGTCCGGGTTCAGCGAAAGCGAGGTGATGCCCTGCTCCACCAGCCATTTGGCGAAGTCCGGGTGGTCGCTGGGGCCCTGGCCGCAGATGCCGACGTACTTGTTCTGCTTGCGGCAGGCCGCGATGGCGCGCGCCACCATGGCTTCCACGGCAGGGTCGCGCTCGTCGAAGTCGGCCGCCAGCAGCTCCATGCCGGAATCGCGGTCCAGGCCCAGGGTGAGCTGGGTCAGGTCGTTGGAGCCGATCGAGAAGCCGTCGAAGTACTCGAGGAACTCGTCGGCCAGGATGGCGTTGCTCGGCACCTCGCACATCATGATGATCTTCAGTCCGTTCTCGCCGCGCTTGAGGCCATGCTTGCCCAGCAGGTCGATGACCTTCCTGGCCTGGCCCAGGGTTCGCACAAAGGGCACCATGAGCTCGACGTTGGTCAAACCCATCTCCTCGCGCACACGCTTCATGGCTTCGCACTCCATGGCGAAGGCCCCGGCAAAGTCGACGCTCAGGTAGCGCGCGGCGCCGCGGAAACCCAGCATGGGGTTCTCTTCCTCGGGCTCGTAGCGGCTGCCGCCGATGAGCTTGCGGTACTCGTTGCTCTTGAAGTCCGACAGGCGAACGATGACCGGCTTGGGCCAGAAGGCTGCGGCAATGGTGGCCACACCCTCGGCCACCTTGTCCACGTAGAAGGCACGCGGCGAGGCGTGGCCGCGGGCCACGGACTCGACCGCCTTCTTCAGGTCGGCGTCGATGTTCGGGTACTCCAGGATGGCCTTGGGGTGCACGCCGATGTTGTTGTTGATGATGAACTCCAGGCGCGCCAGGCCCACACCTTCATTCGGCAGCTGGGCGAAGTCGAAGGCCAGCTGCGGGTTGCCGATGTTCATCGTGATCTTGACGTCGATCTCGGGCATGGCGCCGCGCTGGACTTCGGTCACCTCCATCTCGAGCAGGCCGTCGTAGATGTGACCGGTGTCGCCTTCGGCGCAGCTCACCGTCACCAGCGTGCCGTCCTTGAGCTTCTCGGTGGCATCACCGCAACCGACCACGGCCGGGATGCCCAGTTCGCGCGCGATGATGGCCGCGTGGCAGGTGCGGCCGCCGCGGTTGGTGACGATGGCGCTGGCGCGCTTCATCACGGGTTCCCAGTTCGGGTCGGTCATGTCGGTGACCAGCACATCACCGGGCTGCACCTTGTCCATCTCGCTGATGTTGTGCACCAGGCGCACCGGGCCGGTGCCGATCTTCTGGCCGATGGCACGGCCTTCGGCCAGCACGGCGCTCTGGCCCTTGAGCTTGTAGCGCATCTCGGCGGTGCCGGCGGCCTGGCTCTTCACGGTCTCGGGGCGGGCCTGCAGGATGTAGAGCAGGCCGTCGGTGCCGTCCTTGCCCCACTCGATGTCCATGGGGCGGCCGTAGTGCTGCTCGATCACCAAGGCATATTTGGCCAGCTGCTCGACGTCGGCGTCGCTCAGCGAATAACGGTTGCGCTGCTCGGTCGGCACATCGATGGTCTTGACCAGCTTGCCACCGGCCTTCTTTTCCTCGGGGGTGGAGAAGATCATCTGGATCAGCTTGGAGCCCAGGTTACGGCGCACCACGGCGCGCTTGCCGGCCTTGAGCATGGGCTTGTGCACGTAGAACTCGTCGGGGTTCACCGCGCCCTGCACCACTGTCTCGCCCAGGCCGTAGCTGGAGGTGATGAAGACCACGTCCTCGAAGCCGGACTCGGTGTCGATGGTGAACATCACGCCGGCCGCGCCCAGGTCCGAGCGCACCATGCGCTGCACGCCGGCCGACAGGGCCACATCGGCGTGGGCGAAGCCCTTGTGCACGCGGTAGCTGATGGCGCGGTCGTTGTAGAGGGAGGCGAAGACCTCCTTCATCTTGTGCAGCACCTCGTCGGCGCCCACCACGTTCAGGAAGGTTTCCTGCTGGCCGGCGAACGATGCGTCGGGCAGGTCTTCGGCGGTGGCGGAGGAGCGCACGGCAAAGGAGGCCTGGGGATTGCCGGCGGACAGCTTGGCGTAGTCTTCGCGGATGGCCTTTTCCAGGTCGGCCGGAAAGGGCTGAGCCTCGACCATGGCGCGGATCTCGGCACCCACCGTGGCCAGGGCGCGCACGTCCTCGGTGTCCAGGACGTCGAGCTTGGCGTTGATACGGTCGGCCAGGCCGCCGTGCTTCAGGAACTCGCGGAAGGCGTGGGCCGTGGTCGCGAAGCCCGTGGGCACGCGCACGCCCTGGGGCAGCTGCGAGATCATTTCGCCGAGGCTGGCGTTCTTGCCGCCTACCGCCTCGACGTCGGTCATCCTCAGGTTTTCAAACGGTACGACCAGGGCGGTCGGGCTGAAAAGTGCAGACATGGGAGAGCTCCAGAGTTTAAAAACCGGGGTGCACAAGCCGGCGCGATGCCGCTTGCGCCCATGCCGACGGCCAGCCTTTGCTCTTTTTCTGGTGGGGCGGTGCGGGGCATGGAAGAATCTATGGGTGAATCCGCAATTTTATTCCCCCCCAGCGGAAACCATGCTGTTTTTGCATGTAACTCGATAACAATTTCCTGGCGCGAGCCCGTCCACCATGCCCAACCGCACCGTTTTCTTCATATCCGATGGCACCGGCATCACGGCCGAGACCTTCGGCAACGCCATCCTGGCCCAGTTCGAAGTCCAGTTCCGCCATGTGCGCCTGCCTTTCATCGACACCATGGACAAGGCACATCAGGCGGTGCGCCAGATCAACCACACGGCCGAGGTGGAGGGTAAAAAGCCCATCGTGTTCACCACCCTGGCCAACGAGGAGGTGCACCAGATCATCAACGAGGGCTGCCAGGGCATGATGCTGGACATGTTCGGCACCTTCGTGAACCCGCTGGAGGACGAACTGGGCATCAAGTCCAATCACCGCATCGGCCGTTTCAGCGACGTGAGCAAGAGCCAGGCCTACCATGACCGCATCGAGGCCATCAATTTTTCGCTGGCGCACGATGACGGCCAGTCCAACAAGGATCTGGAAAGTTCGGATGTGATCCTGGTGGGCGTGAGCCGCAGCGGCAAGACACCCACCTCGCTCTACCTGGCCATGCAGTACGGCCTGAAGGCGTCCAACTACCCACTCATCCCCGAAGACTTCGAGCGCCAGCACCTGCCGCCGGCCCTGGCACCCCACAAGGCCAAGATCTTCGGCCTGACCATCAACCCGGATCGCCTGAGCGAAATACGCAACGAACGGCGCCCCAACTCGAAATACGCTTCACTGGAGAACTGCCGCATGGAAGTGGCAGCGGCCGAGTCCATGATGCGGCGCGCCGGCATCCGTTGGCTCTCGACGACGACCAAATCGATCGAGGAGATCGCCACCACCATCCTGCAGGAGATCCGGCCCGAGCGGCTGAGTTACTGAAGTCCTCACGGCATCGCCGCCCTCTCTCCGGTCGGGCTCGTCCCGGGCCCAACGTGGCCCGGACCTCGATAGCCCGCCTCTCCTATACAGAACAGAACCCCTCTCCGACCCAATCGGACCGGAGAGGGTCAGCATCTATTTTAATATTAATGATAATAATAATGATTACTATTATGATAAAGTAATGCCTGATTTCCTCCTCCTTCAGCCAGCCAAATTCTGGGCGCCCCGCTTGCGACCGACTTAAGCCAGCCACCGTTTTCAAACTTTCAGGTGACACCATGGCCATGAACAAGAGCCGGCTCGCGCTGCTGATCGCGCTGGGCCTTCAGCAATCCTTCCACTCCGCGCAGGCGCAAAGCGAAACCCCTGCCGCCTCGGTCGGCAGCCTGGGCGAAATCCGGATCAGCGACAGCCGCGAATCGGCGCCCACGTACAACCCCCTGACCGCTGTCAGCGCCACCAAAATCGAAGCCCCCCTGCGCGACATCCCGCAGACTGTGAACGTGGTGCCCCAGGCCATCCTGCGCGACCAGGCCGCCCACTCCATGCAGGACGTGCTCAAGAGCGTTCCGGGCGTCGGTCTGTCCACAGGCGACGGTCAGCGCGACCAGGTCACGATTCGCGGCTTCACCGCCATCGCCGACCAGTTCGTCGACGGCCTGCGCGACGACGCGCTGTACTTCCGCGACCTCTCCAACATCGAGCAGGTCGAAGTCATCAAGGGCCCTGCCTCGGTGCTCTACGGCCGGGGTTCCTCGGGCGGGCTGATCAACCGCATCACCAAGAAGCCCGGCATCGACAAGAGCGAGGTCGGCCTGCAGATCGGCAGCTGGAACCAGGTGCGCGGCGAATTCGACCTGGCCCGCAAGGACGATGACAGCGGGATGGCGTTCCGCATCACGGGCGCGGCCGAAAACGCCGACAGCTACCGCAGCCAGCAGTTCCTCAAGCGCCAGGCCGTGGCGCCTTCGCTCCTGCTCAAGCTCAGCCCCGACACACGCCTGCTGATCCAGGCCGAGACGCTGTCGGACCGCCGAGTGACCGACTTCGGCATCCCCGCCTACCAGGGCGCACCGGTCAACGTGCCCGCCGGCACCTATTACGGCGCGGCCAACGCGCGCGACGTCGACTACTCGCAGTCCACCGTCACCTCCACGGGCTTCACGCTCGACCACCGCATCGACGGCGCATGGTCCGCGCGCAACGCCTTCCGGCAGTACACCTACTCGCTCGACCGCAACAACACTCTGGTGGGCTCGGTCAACGAGGCGGCGCAAACGGTCTCGCTGAACCGCAGCAACGTGCGCCGGCAGGAAAACGGTTTCTTCAACCAGACCGAACTGACCCAGAAGACCGCGCTGGCGGGCATGTCGCATCAGTTGCTCTACGGAGTGGAGATCGGTCGGCAGAACAAGGACCAGGTGTTCCGCACCCAGACCAACGTCGCCACCGTCTCGCTGTTCAATCCCGTGCTGCCCGTCCTGCCCCTCAACGTCACGGCCGCCCCCTCGACCGACAACCTTGGAATCCTCACGGTCGCCAGCGCCTACACGCAGGACATGATCACCCTGTCAGACCGTTGGAGGGCACTGGCCGGCATACGCTACGACATCTTCGAACAGTCGACCGAAGAACGGCGCGCGGGCCAGCCCAACCTCAGCCGCACTGACCGCGCCTGGAGCCCGCGCGCCGGCCTGGTCTACCAGCCCACGCTGAACACCTCCTACTACGTCTCGGTCAGCCGTTCCTTCCAGCCCTCGGCCGAAGCCTTCCCGCTGGCCGCCAACAACGCGGCCATGGAGCCGGAGCAGACCACCATCCGTGAAGTCGGCTCCAAGATCGGCTTCTTCGAAGGCGCGGCCAACGCCGGCATAGCGGTCTTCCAGATCGAGCGGACCAATATCAAGACCACCGATCCGGCCACCAACCAGCTCGTGCCGATCGGCGTGCAAGCCACCAACGGCCTGGAACTGACCTTCAGCGGCGATCTGCCGAAGGGCTGGCAGGTCTGGTCCGGCTACGCCTACCTGGACTCGCGCATGACGTCCTCGGCCGCGGTCGATTCGGGCCAGCCCGTGGAGGGCAAGCGCGCCACGCTCACGCCCATGCACAGCGCCAATCTGTGGCTGACCAAGACCCTGGGCGGCGGCTTCGGTGCCGGCGGCGGCGTGAACGCAGTCGGAAACCGCTACGCCAACGCGGGCAACACCATCACCCTGCCGGGCTACACCACGGCAGACCTCATGGCCTACTATCGGGTCAAGCGATTCGACGTGCAGTTGAACCTGACCAATCTGTTCGACCGCGCCTACATCATCGCCGGCCATGGCAGCAACGGCAACCTGAACCTGCCCGGCGCGCCGCGCGCATGGCAGCTGACCACCCGCTATTCCTTCTGAGGAGACCCGCATGCCTTCGCGCCTGCTGTCGCGCCTCGTCGCATCCGGTCTTCTGCTCGCAGCCGGCATCGCGCAGGCCCATTACCTCTGGATCGAGCCCGCCGAGGACGGCGCGCGGCTCTTCTACGGCGAGGCCGAGGCCGCGCTGAAGGAAGGCAGCCCCGGCCGGCTCGACAGCATCCAGGGCGTGCGGGCTTTTGCGATGTCTGCCAGCGACGCGGCCACCCGCGCCGTCGCGCTGCGCCGCACACCCGGACACCTCGCGCTGGCCGCGCCGGTCCAGGCCGCGAGCCTGCTGGTCCAGGAAGAATCACTGCCCGTGCGCGACCTCGCCGCCAACGGCCTGGGGCAGGTCAAGATCAACTACTACGCGCGCCATGGCGCGCCCGCCACCGGAGCGTCCCAGCTGACGCTGGATGTGCAGGGCCAAACACCCGACACATGGACCGTGGTCTACCGCGGCCGGCCCCTGGCGCACGCCAAACTCGAGGTGATCGCGCCCAACACCTGGGTGCAGGAACACCAGACCGACGCCCGGGGACGCGTGCGCATCAACACTCCCTGGCGCGGCCTGTACGTGCTGCATGTGCTGCACGTCGACAAGACCCCGGGCGAATTCGCGGGCCAACGCTACGACAATCTGCGCCAGCACTACACCTACAGCTTCGTCCGGACGGCTGGCCCCGATGCGGGTCCGGCCATTCCTGCGCAGCAAAAAAAGGACTGAGCGATGTACACCGACGCATCATCGCGCACCGAGACCGATACGCCGGCGGCGGCGGCACCGCAGCGGCGCAGCCGACGCGCCATCGCCCTGACCTGGCTGCGCAAAACCCACCTCTACCTCGGGCTGTGGGGCGCGCTGCTGGGCTTGTTCTTCGGTGCCACCGGCTTTCTGATGAACCACCGCGCCATTCTGGCGATTCCGGTGCAAAAATCCGTGTTGACGAGCGTACAACTCACGCTGCCCACGCAGCGCCCCGGCTCTGCGCAGGAACTGGCGGCCTGGCTGCAGCAGGAACTGCGCTTCCAGCCCGCGCAGATCACCCAGGTCAAATCCCAGCCGACCCGCACGGTAGTCTGGGGCGATCGCGAACTCTCCCAGCCCGAGCGCTGGAACGTGAGCCTGCACAGTCCGCAGCGCGGCGTCAACGCCGAATACTTCGTCGGCAACAGCTTTGTGCGCCTGGATCACATCGACGCCACCTTCATCGGCACGCTGACCCGCCTGCACATGTCAGTGGGCGTTAACACCTTCTGGGTGCTGCTGACCGACACCATAGCGGGCGCCTTGATCCTGCTCTCGATCACCGGCCTGCTGCTCTGGACCCAGTTGCACACGGTGCGCACGCTGGCCATCTTCACCAGCCTGGGCGCGCTGATGATCGGGCTGTTGACCGCCCTGTCCTCGTTGGTATGAGCCTTGCGTCCGAGTCCAGACAAAGCGCCCACTCAGAAAAAAACCGTTCTCATCCAATGTACTGACGTCGTTTTTCCACTGTACGCCGACGCGCGTCCGGCCCCATCCGCAACAGCAAGCCACGCCGCTGAATCCCACGGGCTCACGACGGTTGTAGCCGGCCATCGTCATTTCAAATCCAGGCACTACAACCAATCATGTCAAAACGGCAACACAACAGGAAGAAATCCACCCCCTCCGACATCAAACAGACCACGGCCACCCAGCCCCGCGCATCGACCGCGCTGCTACCCCTGGGCGCCATGCTGCTGGCCGGCTCCATGAGCGCGCTGGCCCAGAGCCCCGACGAAACAAGGGAAAAAACACTGGGCCCCGTGGTTACGACCGCGTCGAAGTGCTCAAGGGCTCGGCATCGATGCTGTTCGGCCGCGGCTCCACCGGGGGGGTGGTCAACCAGGTCAACAAAGTCCCTTTCCTGATGACCTCGCACGAGGTGAACACGACCATCGGTACGGGCCATGAGCGCCGGATGACCGGCGATTTCAATTTCAAGACCGACGACGATGCCGCTTTCCGCCTCAATGTGATGACCCACGAAGCCGAAAACTACGGCGCCAAAATCAGCAAAACAGGCATTGCTCCGGGCTACCGCTGGGGCATCGGCGCCCGGGATGAATTCCTGGTCAGTCTCTATCACTTGGCATACAACAACCGTGCTGTCTATGGCCTGCCTTGGCTGGCCAGCGGCGGCGAAATCCAGACGGTTCTGGACTCCAAAAACTATTACGGACTGGCCAGCGACTACAACCGCGGTTCGGCCACCTACGGCACGCTGAGCCACACCCATCGCTTTGACGATCGCAGCGAACTGAAAACCACCCTGCGCCACGGCCAGTACTACCGCGACCTCTGGGCCAGCGCCCTCCGATTCACCACGGCGCCCACCTCGCCCAGTGCCGTCGACGACAGCACCTCCATCACCCGCGGGCAAAAAGGCCGCATCGGCTACAGCACGATCAGCAACCTGCAAAGCGACTACAGCGACACCCTCAAGGTGTGGGGCTTGAAGCACCAGATCATCACCGGCATCGACCTGTCGAACGAAAACGCCCTGCGCAACAACAACTACCCCGGAGGCAATGCAACGGGCGCCGCACTGACCACTGCCGTCGGCACCCCGAATGACGGCGAATTCCGTACCGACCCGCACGGCGATGCGCCGATGAACAAGTTCAATGCCCGCAACATCGGTGTCTATGCGCAAGACACGCTGGAGTTGACGCCGACCCTCAAACTGATCGGGGGTCTGCGCAACGACCAGTTCACGGCAAGCTACTACACCGCCACCGGCGACAGCAACAACCGCGCCGATTCCTTGTGGAGCCCGCGTCTGGGGGCGATGTACCAACCCAACGACTGGTCGTCCTACTACACCTCCTACGGCACGTCCTACAACGTGTCCGGCGACACCTACCAATACGCCGTCGGCTCGCCCACGTCTCGCGTGGCCAACACCGCGCCCGAGCAAAGTCGGAATATCGAATTCGGCAGCAAGTTCGATCTGTTCGAGAAAAAGCTCATGCTGTCGACCTCGCTTTTCTACTCCGAGAAATACAATGAGCGCAACACCGATCCGGACACTGCCGCCACCCAGGAACTGCTCTCCGGCAAACGCCACGCCGCGGGCGGTGGATCTGAATGTCGCCGGTCGAATCACCTCGGCCCGGGCAACCTTCCTGTCCTGGACCTGGATCCCGAATGCCGAGGTCGATGAGGCCGTCTACACCACCAACGTGAACACGCCACAGGCCGGGGATCGCCCGGGTCTGACCCCCGTGCACAGCGGCAGCCTCTGGAACACCTACAAGATCAGCTCGCAATTCCGTCTGGGCGCGGGTGTGAACTACCGCGGTCGTCAGACACCCTTGACGAACAAGAACCTGAACGCCAAGGAGTTCACCACGCTGGACTTGATGGCGGAATACACCATCGACGGATCGACCTCGGTACGGCTGAACATCAACAACGCCACCGATGAGCGTTATGCCGATGGTCTGTACAGCAGCTTCTACACCCCTGGCGCCGCCCGCTCGGCGCAGCTGACCCTCAAGCTGCAATTCGAATAAACTGGATCGAAGGAAACGAGCTCCAGACCTGGGACCCGCAAGGTCCCAGGTCTTTTTTCAAACCCCGCCATGCTGATACATGTCCCCAATGTCCTGACGGCCGATGAGCTCCAGCAGGCTCGCGCAGAGCTTGCGCGTGCGTCCTGGCGGGATGGTCGAGCGACTGCGGGCTCCCAAGCCCTGCAGGTCAAGAACAACGAACAGCTTCCTCAGGACAGTCCCGAATCGCAGCGTTTGCAGACGCTGGTACGGCAGGCCCTCAAGCGGCACCCCACTTTCTTCTCGGCCACGCTCCCGAAGAAGATCTTCAATCCGCTCTTCAACCGTTACGGCGGGAAAACGGGGTATTACGGCCAGCACGTTGATGCAGCGGTCATGCACTCGCGCACCCCCAGCCAGTGCGTGCGTTCCGATGTGAGCTGCACACTCTTTCTGGCGGATCCGGAAGAATACGAAGGCGGTGAGATCACCATCCACGATACATTTGGCGCCCAGAAGGTCAAGCTCCCGGCGGGAGACATGGTGCTCTACCCGAGCTCCAGCCTGCATGAAGTGCTGCCCGTGACCCGAGGCCACCGATTGGCCAGTTTTTTCTGGGTCGAAAGCATGGTGCGCAGCGACGAACAGCGCCGTCTGCTCTACGAGCTGGACATGAACCTGCTCAAGCTGCGTCAGCAACACGGCGAAAACGCCGAGACCACGGCGCTCACCGGCACGTACCACAACCTGCTGCGCATGTGGGCCGACACATGAGCACGCCCCCCGTGCTGGCACGCGTGCCCGAGGGCGTGGTCACGCTGGCCGACCACGAAAGCCAGGCGCGCACGCGGCTCGACGCGAACGCCTGGGCCTATTTCAGCGGCGGCGCCGCCGACGAACTCACCCTGCGCGCCAACCGCAGCGCCTGGGACCAGCTGACATTGCTGCCACGCGTGCTGCAACCCCTGGCCGGTGGCCACACCCGCGTAGAGCTGCTGGGCCATACCCTGGCCCACCCCATCCTGCTGGCCCCCGTGGCCTACCAGAAGCTGGCCCACCCCGATGGCGAACTGGCCACGGCCCACGCCGCCGCCGTCCTGGGCGCTGGCCTGGTGCTCAGCACCCAGGCCAGTGTTTCATTGGAAGAAGTCGCCCGTGCCCTGCTGAACGAGCCGGATCGCGGCCCCCTCTGGTTCCAGCTTTATCTCCAGCCGGACCGGGGCTACACCCGCGAACTGGTGCAACGTGCCGAGGCCGCCGGTTATGAGGCCCTGGTGCTGACCGTGGACGCGCCCACAAGCGGTGCGCGTGACCGCGAACGCCGGGCCGGCTTTCATCTTCCATCAGGCATCAGGGCCGTCAACCTGGACGGCATGCCATTGCCGCCGCCGCCCAGACTCGACGCCGGCCAGAGTGCGCTTTTCGACGGCCTGCTGCGCCATGCACCCACCTGGGACGACGTGGCCTGGCTGCAGGCCCAGACCCGCCTGCCGGTGCTGCTCAAGGGCGTGTTGCATCCCGATGATGCGCGCCAGGCGACGGCCTTGAAGATCGCCGGCCTGGTGGTCTCCAACCACGGCGGACGCACGCTGGACACCGTGCCGGCCACGGCCACCGTGCTGCCGCGCATCGCCGACGCGCTGGGCGGCGCCCTGCCCCTGCTGGTCGATGGCGGCATACGCCGCGGCACCGACGTGCTCAAGGCCATGGCCCTGGGCGCCAGCGCCGTGCTGCTGGGCCGGCCCTACGTCTACGGCCTGGCCAATGCCGGTGCGGTAGGCGTGGCGCATGTGCTGCGCCTGCTGCGTGATGAACTTGAAATTGCCATGGCTCTGTGTGGCTGCCGCACGCTGCAGGAAGTGACACCGGCCCTGCTCGCCACACCAGGCCTCAAGGCCGTGAATGGCGCAACACCCGGGCAAGAAGTTTGAGACGACTCAATAAATAAGAATAATTCTCATTTATAATTCTCACATCATGTCGGCCCTGATCCTCCTCGGCAGTCTGGCGCTTGTTGCGCTGGCCTCCTGCTGGATCTTCAGGAAATAGCGACATCCTGCGGCCTCAGCGGCCGACACCCGACAATATGAAACTCACCGCAGCCAAACCACCCCTCATGAACCGTCGCATGCTCATCGCCGCCAGCGTGGTGGTGCTGCACGTATTCGTGCTGTGGGCCTTGCAGTCCGGACTGATGCGCCGCGCGGTGGAGGTCATCATCCCGGGTGAAATCCTGAGCGACATCATCAGCCCGCCTGCGCCGCAGCAGACCCGTCAGTCACAGGCGCCGACCCCGCCGCGCAAGCTCGAGCCGCAGCCGCCCAAGCCGCAGGCGCAGCCGGTACAAGCGCAGCAGACCGCCCCCCCGGAGCCCTCCCCCCTCGTGGCGCCGGCGGCGCCGGCCGCCGCTGCGCCGGCCGCCATCGAGGCCAGCACCGTGGCCGCCACGCCCGCCGCACCGCCGGCGCCGGCGCGCATCGAGCTGCCCTCCAGCGACGCGGCCTACTTGAACAATCCCAGACCGGCCTACCCGGCCCTGAGCCGCCGTCTGGGCGAACAGGGCAAGGTCGTGGTGCGCGTGCTGATCGGCATCGACGGCAAGGCCGAACAGGTCGAGATCCGTCGCTCCAGCGGTTATGACCGGCTGGACCAGTCCGCCCTGGCCACCGTGCGCAGCTGGCGCTACATACCGGGCAAACGCAACGGCATCCCCGAGGCCATGTGGTTCGAGGTGCCCATCATCTACCTGCTCGAATAATTTCTTATCCGGAGTTTTTTATGGAATCGCAATTCGGTCTGTTCAACGTCTGGGCCCAGGGTGACTGGGTCACGCGCGGTGTCGCCCTGCTGCTGCTGGGCATGTCGCTGGCGTCGTGGATGGTGATCCTCCTGAAGGCCATCGACATCGTGCGTTACAAGAAGCTGGCCGACCAGGCCGAGGGCTTCTGGCACAGCGCCGATTTCGCCGAGGGCCTGGCCAAGCTCGGCTCGCAGGAGGACAACCCCTTCCGCAACCTCGCCGAAGAAGGCCGCGAGGCCGCGGCGCACCACCGCAACACCAAGGCCCATCTGCACGACAGCCTGGACATCAGCGACTGGGTCACGCGCTGCCTGCGCAACAGCATCGACAACGCCACGGCCCGCCTGCAGTCCGGCCTGGCCGTGCTGGCCTCGGTGGGCTCCACCGCCCCCTTCGTCGGCCTGTTCGGCACGGTCTGGGGCATCTACCACGCCCTGCTGAGCATCGGCGTGGCCGGCCAGGCCACCATCGACAAGGTGGCCGGCCCGATCGGCGAGGCGCTGATCATGACGGCCCTCGGCCTGGCCGTGGCCATCCCCGCCGTGCTGGGTTACAACGCCCTGGTGCGGGGCAACAAGTCCATCCTGGGCAAGCTCAACAGCTTCGCCCATGACCTGCACGCCTACTTCGTCACCGGCGCGCGCGTCGGCGGCGGCGACGCCAAGGTCGTGCCCATGAAGAAAGCCTGATGCCATGGCCTTCGGAACCCAGGACGACACCGACGAGGTGATGAACGAGATCAACATGACGCCGCTGGTCGATGTCATGCTGGTGCTGCTCATCATCTTCATCATCACCGTGCCGGTGATGAAACACGCCGTCAACGTGGACCTGCCCCAGGCCACGAGCCAGCGCGAGGAGATCAGGCCTGAGACGCTGCGCCTGTCGATCGACGCCGCCGGCACCTACTACCTCAACGGCAACCAGGTCAGTGATACCGACCTACCGGGCCTGCTGCAGGCCGAAGGCGCGCGCACGCCCCAGCCCGACCTGCACATCAACGGCGACAAGGCCGTGCGCTACGAGCGCGTGGCCCAGGCCATGGCCATGGCCCACCAGGCCGGTTTGCGCAAGATCGGCTTTGTGTCCGAGCCCAGGCGCTGAAGACGGGTGGCAGCATGACGACAGCGATGAACGCCTCCCCGCACAGCCCGGCGCTCACCGCCGCGGCGCAGCCCGGCTGCACGGCCGCCGCTGCACGGGCACCGGCCGCCCCGCCGCTGGACAGCGCCGCCCTGCTGCAAGGTGGCAAGGCGGTCACGATCCGCCACAACGGCGAGGTCTACCGCCTGCAGGCCACACGCCAAGGCAAGCTGATCCTGACCAAATGAAGGGGGGCCTGACGGGCCCCTTGTTCATGGCCAAGGCGGCAACTTACAGGCCGATGGCAGCGATACCGGCGCGCGCGATCTGCGCGTCTTCCACCGACTTCACGCCACTGACACCCACGGCGCCCAGGCACTGGCCGTCCTTCATGATGGGCACGCCGCCCTCGAGCAGCCCGTCCAGGCCCGGGGCGCTGAGAAAAGAAACACGACCGCCGTTGATCATCTCTTCGTAGATGCGGCTCTCGCGCCGGCCCAGGGCCGAAGTGCGCGCCTTGGCCGGCGCGATCTGCGAGGAAATCGGGGCGGCGCCGTCCAGACGTTGCAGCCACAGCAGGTGACCCCCATCGTCAACGATGGAAATGCTGACAGCCCAGTTGTTCTTGAGCGCCTCGGCCTCGGCGGCGGCGGCGATGGCCTTGATGTCGGCGAGCTGGAGGATGGATTTGGTTTGCATGGCGGAAAAGGGCAAAAGAATGACAGCTGCAAGCATAGCCCCAGATGCCGGGGTTTCGGCAGCACCGTGTCGCAAAACAGCCCTGACAAATACACAGGGTACGTGGTGGATTACGGCCGGCGCCTTGAATCCGCCTAGAATGGCCGCAACTGTGCAATGCCTCTTGCGAGGCTTACAAGGAGAGACGACATGAGCGAACAAGTTCAAACCTACGGACAGACCGGCTACGGCCAGGTGCTCTCCGCCACGGAACGCAACAAGGTGCTGCGCAACACCTACTGGCTGCTGGCCCTGAGCCTGCTGCCCACCGTCGCCGGTGCCTGGCTCGGCGTGGCCACAGGCATCACCGCCTCCCTGACCGGCTTCCTCGGCCTGATCGTCTTCCTGGGCGGCGCCTTCGGCTTCATCTACGCCATCGAGAAGACCAAGAACTCGGCTGCCGGCGTGCCGGTGCTGCTGGGCTTCACCTTCTTCATGGGCCTGATGCTCTCGCGCCTGATCGCCATGGTGCTGGGTTTCAAGAACGGCGCCGACCTGGTCATGACCGCCTTCGCGGGCACGGCCGGCGTGTTCTTCGTCATGGCCAGCCTGGCCACGGTCATCAAGCGTGACCTCTCGGGCATGGGCAAGTGGCTCTTCGTCGGCGCCATCGTGCTGATGGTGGGCGGCATCATCAACGTCTTTGTCGGCTCCAGCACCGGCATGATCGTGATCTCCATGCTGGCCATCGGCATCTTCAGCGCGTACATGCTGTACGACATCAAGCAGATCATCGACGGCGGCGAGACCAACTACATCAGCGCCACCCTGGCCCTGTACCTGGACATCGTCAACGTGTTCCAGAGCCTGCTGGCCCTGCTGGGCATCTTCGGCGGTGAGCGCGAATAAGCCACCTGCCCTGACAAAAAAGGCCCTGCGGGGCCTTTTTTTCATGCCCCGGGGTATGCCACACTCAACTCACAGCCCCAACTGCCGATAAGCTCAGTAACACCCTCCCGCAAACCCATGACGCCGCGCCTCCTGCTCATCACCGCCCTGGCCCTGCTACTGGCCGCATGCGACATCCCCGGCATGGGCCCGGACCCGCGCATCGCCATGCGCGAAGCCGAGGCCAAGGCCATCGGCGGCGCTTGCCGCTACGCCCTGCGCGGTATCGAGGAGTGCTACCTGCTCAATCCCAAGGCCCTGAAGACGGCTGTCTTCGACGGCTGGCGCGAGATGGACCAGTACATGCGGGACAACAAGATCGAAGGCCAGCTCACCCCCACCGCCGAAAGCAAGGAAGCGGCCGAAGAGCAGAAGCCCGCTGCCAGCGCCGAGAAGAGGCCGGAAAAGCCGGCCACGACCGTCAAGCCCGCCGTGGCGGACAAGAAACCCTCCTGATCCCGACCGATCAGGCCAGCTCGAACACCGCCATGCTCTCGACGTGCGCGGTGTGCGGGAACATATTCACCACCCCCGCCGCCGTGCAGCGGTAACCCGCCTGGTGCACCAGCAGGCCGGCATCGCGCGCCAACGTGGCCGGGTTGCAGCTCACGTAGACGATGCGCCGCGGCGGCGTCCAGCCCTGCGCCCCAGGCGTGGCCGGATGGTTGGCGGGATCCACCTGCTGCTGGTGCAGGTCGGCCAGCGTCTTGGCCAGGGCAAAGGCCCCCTCGCGCGGCGGATCCACCAGCCACTTCTCGGCCACACCATCCTGGATCAGCAGCTCGGGTGTCATCTCGAAGAGGTTGCGCGCCACGAAATCCGTCGCCGCCAGGGCCTGACCCTCGGGACGAGTCGTCTGATTCAGCCGCAAGTTCTCACGCGAGCGCGCCACCAGGGTCTCGCTGCCCTCGATGCCCAGCACCTCACGCGCCTGCGTGGCAATGGGCAGGGTGAAGTTGCCCAGGCCGCAGAACCAGTCGATCACCCGCTCGTTTTTCTGCACCTCCAGCAGGCGCAGCGCGCGCGCGACCAGCACGCGGTTGATGTGCGGATTGACCTGGGTGAAATCGGTGGGTTTGAAGGGCATGGTGATGCCGAATTCGGGCAGGGCGTAGCTCAGCGGCAGAGCATCCGGCGTGTCGTCCAGGAGGTGCACGGTGTCCGGCCCCTTGGGCTGCAGCCACCATTGCACACCCGGGTTCAGGGTCGCAAAAGCGCGTAATTTTTCGAGATCCCCTGCACTCAGGGGCTCCAGGTGCCGCAGCACCAGGGCCGTGACCGCATCGCCGCAGGCCAGTTCGATCTGCGGACAGGTCTCGATGGCATCGAGCGAGCCGACCAGGGCGCGCAGCGGCATCAGCATGGCGCTCACGTGCGGGGGCAGCACGGGGCACACCGCCATGTCGGCCACGTAGCGGCTCTTGCGCTCGTGAAAACCCACCAGCACCGTGCCCTTTTTGCGCACGTGGCGCACCGACAGGCGGGCGCGGTAGCGGTAGCCCCAGGCCGGGCCTTCGATGGGACGCAGCACGGTCTCGGCCCGCACCTTGCCCAGGTGCCAGAGGTTGTCCTCCAGCACGCGCTGCTTGACGGCCACCTGAGCCGCGGGGTGCAGGTGCTGCATCTTGCAGCCGCCGCAGGCCCCGGCGTGCAGACCGAAATGCGGGCAGCCCGGACGCACACGCTGCGAGGACTCCTGATGGATGGCCGTGACGGTGGCCTGTTCCCAATTGTTCTTCTTGCGGTTGACGCTGGCGCTGACGACCTCGAAGGGCAGCGCGCCCTCGACGAACACGACCTTGCCGTCGGCCCGGTGGGCGATGCCCTGGGCTTCGATGTCGAGGGACTCGATCAGCAGGTGGTCCGGGGGAAGTGGTGAATTTTTCGCGATTTCATCAGGCATGTGCGTATTGTCCACGAGCCCGGCAGAAGCTCCCCCGTTCCGGCGCTACCATGTACATACATCTCCCGGAAATCCCTCGTGCAGACTGCTACCGACACCCAGTACTTCACCCAGGCTGTCACCGAATTCGGCAGCGTGCGGCAAGTCTTGACCACGCAACCCATCTACAACGCCAAGGGGGTCAAGATCATCGACCAGGGAGTAGCCATGCACCCGGGTTTGTACGATCGCCTGATGGAGCACCGGCTGTCGGCGCCCATCGAGGATTCCGTCTCGAGCCAGCCCGCGGTGAACGGCCACGCACTGCGCAAAGGCATCGAGGACCTTGCCAGCCAGACGCCCTTTTTCGGCCGGATGCTGGAGGACCGCGAAACGCGGGACATCCTCCTCGATGGCGTCGAGCGCATCCACCTGCCCGACCCTATTGCCTTCCAGCTCACGATGGCCAAGGACATACGGCCGACCCTTTACCAGCATCTGCTGAGCACCACGCTGACTGCCTCCTGGCTGGCGGCGGTCAGCGGCATGTCCCGCCTGCAACTCCGGATCGCGGCCACGGCAGGGCTGCTGCACGACATCGGTATGCTGCATCTGGACCCCCAATTGCTGGAGTACAAGAGTGGTATCAATCGCAGCCAGCACCGTCAGCTTGTCTCGCATCCGATGGTGTCCAGCGCCCTCATCGAACGGCACAAGGAGTACCCCCGGGAGGTGGTCCAGGCCGTGATGGAACACCATGAGTTCCTGGACGGCTCCGGCTACCCGCGCAACTTGCGCGAAGACGGTCTCAGCCCTTGCGGCAAGCTCATGGCGCTGACCGAGCTCGTGACCGGCGCTTTCGCCCCTGGCCGCGAGGTTCCTGAACTGCGCCTGTCCATCCTCTTGCGCATGAACACCCATCGGTATGACGCCAAGCTGTCGGAAAAGATCCTCGCGCTGCTCCGGCCGCAGGAAGCATCGGTCGACTCGATCACCCTGCTGGACGATCCCATCTCCTGCCTGCTGGAAATTGAGCGGGTGCTGGGCGCCTGGCCCGAGGACCGGATTACCTCCGCACAAATGCCGCAGGAGCAGAAAAAAAACCTGCGACCGATTGCAGCCCAGGCTTTGAAGCTGTCGCGCAATCTGGCCCAGGCCGGTGCCGTCCCGGAACAGCTGGAGCAACTGGGCAAGGAGTCACTGGATCCGTACCTCCAGGCCGAGCTGACGCTGCTGGCCAGCGAGGCCGCCTGGCAACTGCGCGCCCTGGCGCGCCAGGTCCGACGGCAGTGGCGCACCGAAGGAGATCAGACCACCGAACAGACGCTTCTGGACTGGCTGTCAAGTGTCGACACCGCCATCTCGCGCACCACGCGGGAATACAGCGCCGACGACGCCTGAGCGGGTCGCCCGCCCCTAGGCCCAGGCCTTGAGGTACTCGTCCCAATGCGGTTCGGCAGGCGCCAGATTACCCAGCGTCTCCCTGATCAGCGTGATCTCCCGGCCGTACTCGGCTTCCAGCAGACCACCACGCATCTTCTGGAAGCGGCAGTAGAGCAGGTAGGTGTTCATCACGTCCGTCTCGCAGTAACGGCGGATGTCCTCCAGCTTGCCTTCCAGGTAAGCCGGATAGACCGCCGAGCCGTCCATGCCCAGCTTGCCGGGAAAGCCGCAGAGCTTGGCCATGGCGTCCAGCGGCGCGTTGTTCTTGGGTTGGTACAAGGCCAGCAGGTCCATCAGGTCCAGGTGGCGCATGTGGTAGCGGCTGATGTAGTTGTTCCACTTGAAGTCGCGGTCGTCCTCGCCCTGGTCCCAGTACTTGTCGGCCACGACGCCGTGCTGCAGGCCGCGGTAATGCAGCACCGGCAGGTCGAAGCCCCCGCCGTTCCAGCTCACCAGCTGGGGCACGTGTTTTTCCAGGGTATTGAAGAAGGTCTGGATGACCTTGCCCTCGCTCTTGCCGTCACGGTCCACAAAGGAGTGGATGCGCAGACCCTCGGCGTTGCGAAACACAGCACTGATCACCAGGATGCGCTGCAGGTGCAGGGGCATGAAATCGCTCTGCCCCTTTTCCTTGCGCTCGGCCAGCCAGGCCGCGTAGACCTGCTCGTCCGTGCTGTCGGCCGGCATGTCGCGCAAGGCGCGCAGACCCGCGATGTCGGGTATGGATTCGATGTCGAAAACAAGAACGGGAGAGATCATGCGGAGATGTTACCGGAGCAGAATCACAGCAGCGCCTCGCGCGTGATGCCGCGGCGCGCCAGGTGGCGCTTGAGCTTGAACAGGGCCTCGTTCTGAACCTGGCGCACACGCTCGCGCGTCAGGCCCAGGCGCTGGCTCAGCACGTCCAGGGTCTCGGGTTCGCGGTCGCGCAGGCCGAAGCGCCCCTCCAGCACCTCGCGCTCGCGCGCCGACAGGCCCAGCAGCCACTCGTCCAGCAGGCGCTCCACTTCGTGCGCCTGGGTGACGCCGCTCGGGTCGATGGCCAGTTCGTCCACCACGGTCTCGCCCAGGGTCTGCTCGCCCTCGTTGCGCTCCAGTGTGGCGTCCAGCGAGCGCGGCGTCTCGGCCAGGGCCAGCAATTCGGCCACCTCGTGGATATCGCGCCCCAGGAAATGGGCCACATCCTCGACGCGCACACCGTCCGGTCGCCTCGCCACGAAAACCGCGTCATTCTCGAGCTCGCGACGCGCGCGCAGCACCTGCTGCAGCTCGCGCACCACGTTGACGGGCAGGCGGATCACCCGCCCCTGCTGCATCAGCGCACGCTCCACCGCCTGGCGTATCCACCAGGTGGCGTAGGTGGAAAAACGGAAACCCCGCTCCGGCTCGAACTTCTCGATGGCGTGCATGAGCCCGAGGTTGCCCTCCTCGATCAGGTCCGACAGCGGCACACCGCGCCCCAGGTAGAGCTTGGCGATGCTGACCACCAGCCGCAGGTTGTGCTCGATCATGCTCTGGCGCGCGGCAAAGTCGCCGGCGCGTGCGCGCAGGGCCGTCTCGTACTCCTGCACGGGGGTGAAGAGTTCGGTGCGCCGGATATGGCGCAAATAGGAGGTCAGCGCATCGCCGGAGTCGGCGGCCAGTTCGGCCACGATCGGCGCAGGGATATCGGGCCCGCTGTCGTCCACGGGGCGCGCCGCACTGCCCTCAGACAGCGCCGCGGTGCGCATGTCGTCGTTGCCTTGGAGGGAGCGTCTGGGCATGGCTGTTCCTCACGGCTGCCAATCGCGCTAGCGAGGTGGCAGGTACTTGAGCGGGTCGACCGGCTTGCCCTGGCGTCGCACCTCGAAGTGCAGCTTCACGCGGTCGGCATCGCTGTTGCCCATCTCGGCGATCTTCTGGCCTTTGCGCACCGCCTGATCCTCCTTGACCAGCAGCATCTTGTTATGCGCATAGGCGGTCAGGTAGGTGCTGTTGTGCTTGAGAATGATGAGGTTGCCGTAACCGCGCAGACCGGCGCCGACATAGACCACCTTGCCCTCGGCGGCGGCCAGCACCGGCTCGCCAGCCGCTCCGCCCAGGTCCAGCCCCTTGTTCTTCACCTCGTCAAAGCCGGCCAGCACGGGGCCGGGCACAGGCCAGATCCAGCTCAGGCCGGATTCGGCGGCAGCCGCAGGCTCGGCCGCGGCAGGAGTTGCGGTGCCCGGCCGCGCCGCCGCGCTGGAGCTCTGACCCGGCGACACCTGGGTGGAGGCGATGCTCCCAGAACCGATGGGCCGGGTCACGACACCATTGCTCTCCGTGGCAGCCACGACGGGCGGGGTCACGCGCAGCACCTGGCCCACACTGATCTGATTGGGTTGCTCCAGGTTGTTCCAGGCTGCGATGTCTTTCCAGTTCTGCCCGGTTTCGAGCCCGATGCGTATCAGCGTCTCGCCGGGCTTGACGGTGTAGTAGCCGACCTTGCCGGCGTTCTCGAAACCCGGGGGTTGTTTCACGGCCGTGGTGTTCGGATCCATGACCGGCCGGGAGATGCTGGTGCGCCTGTCCTCCACCGGCGCGCTGCCCGGGCCCGTGCCGCAGGCCGACAGCCCCAGCGCGGCCGCCAGCAGCCAGCCCGTCATCCCTGCCCGTCGCGAATAAACCGTCATAGCTGTTTCCTTCATGCGATGCCCGATTTTAGAGGGACAAAGTGCACCGCCTCAAGCAGGGTGTTCTGCAGGCCGGCTGGAGTCTTGTCGACCACCAGCAGGGCCTGGGGGCCCCCGGCAGTCCGCGCCACCGGCGCCACCAGGCGCCCGCCCACCGAGAGCTGCTCCGTCCAGGCCGTCGGCACGGCTTCGCCCCCCGCCGCCGCGATGATGCCGGCGTAGGGCGCGCCTTGTGCAAAACCCGTCATGCCGTCGCCAAACAGCAGATGCACATTGGGCAAGCGCAGCAGGCGCAGGTTCTCGCGCGCCTTGTCGTGCAGGCCGCGCAGGCGCTCGATGCTGTAGACCTCGTTCACCAGCAGGCTCAGCACGGCGGCCTGGTAGCCGCAACCCGTACCGATCTCCAGCACGCGCCCCATGGGCTCCGTGCGCCCGGCCAGCAGCAGCTCGATCATGCGCGCCACCACATTGGGCTTGGAGATGGTCTGGCCCAGGCCGATGGGCAGGCTGGTGTCTTCATAGGCCTGCGTGGCCAGCGCCGTGTCGACGAAACGGTGCCGCTCTACGCGCCCCATGGCGTCGAGCACCCGCGCATCCTTGACGCCCTGCACCGCCAGCTTGTGCACCATGGCCAGACGCACGGTCCGGGAATCCAGGCCCAGGCCCTGCGGTACCGGGGCCGTGCGCAAGGTGCGTTGCAAGGCCGTCGTGGCGGCGGGGGCGCTGCGCTGTGCCGCCGCCGCGGCAGGACGTGCCACGGCGTCGGCCGGCCGGTCCAGCCGCGCCGGGAAACCGGGACGCGGACGCGCATTCACGCCGCCCCCCCGGCGCCGAGCTGCGCCATGGACTGCGCCCAGTAGCCCAGACGCTCATGGTCGGAAAGATCGACCTTGAGCGGTGTCACCGCGACATGGCCCTGAGAGGTGGCGTGAAAGTCGGTGCCCTCGCTATCGTCCATGGCCGGGCCGGCCGCGCCGATCCAGTACATGGTGTCGCCGCGCGGACTGGTCTGGGTGATGACCGGTTCGGCCGCGTGGCGGCGTCCCAGGCGACAGACCTTGGCCGGCTTGAGCTGCTCCCGAGGCAGGCAGGGAATGTTGACGTTGAGCAGCCAGGGCTGCGCGCCCACCATGCGCTGCGCCAGCATCTCGGCCACCAGCTGGCGCGCCCGCGCAGCGGCGGCATCCAGGTGCTTCCAGCCCTTCTCGGTCTGCGAGAAGGCGATGGCCGGGATGCCGAAGAGATAACCCTCCATGGCCGCGCCCACGGTGCCCGAATAGATGGTGTCGTCGCCCATATTGGCGCCGTTGTTGATGCCCGAGACCACCAGATCGGGCCGGTAGCCCAGCAGACCGGTCAGCGCGATGTGCACGCAGTCGGCCGGCGTGCCGTTGACGTAACGGAAGCCGTTGGCCGCACGGTGCACGTACAGCGGGGAATGCAGGGTCAGCGCATTGGATTTGGCGCTGTTGTTGTGCTCGGGCGCCACCACCTCCACCTCGGCCACATCCTTGAGCGCCTCGTACAGCGCCACGATGCCGGGAGCCTGGTAGCCGTCGTCGTTGGAGATCAGGATTTTCATGGTTGGCATGTCCGTGCCCATTGTAGGTGGCCCGCCTGTCCGCCTTGACTTGCGTCACGCGAGGGACAAGAGGACCCACAGCGGTGCACGTATCATGCCCGACACGCTTCAGCACGCAACAGGAGACACGGTATGCACGCATGGCTTTGCACGAACCCCACCGGAGTTGACGCCCTCGAGTGGAAGGAACAGCCCACCCCGCAGCCCGGCCCCGGCCAGGTGCGGGTGGCGATCAAGGCCGCCAGCCTGAACTTCCCCGACCTGCTGATCGTGCAGAACAAGTACCAGATCAAGCCGCCCCTGCCCTTTGTGCCGGGCTCCGAGTACGCCGGGGTGGTCGAAGCCCTGGGCGCAGGTGTCACGAACCTGAAAGTCGGCCAGCACGTGGCCTGCCTCTCGGGCACCGGCGGCTTCGGCACCCACACCCTGGCGCCGGCCGCCCTGTGCCTGCCCCTGCCTGCGGGTTTCCCCTTTGCCGATGCGGCGGCCTTCATCATGACCTACGCCACCTCGCACCACGCGCTGGTGGACCGGGCCCAGCTCAAGGCCGGCGAAACCCTGCTGGTGCTGGGCGCGGCCGGCGGCGTGGGCACTGCCACCATCCAGATCGCCAAGGCCATGGGCGCGCGCGTGATCGCCGCGGCCTCCAGCGACGACAAGTGCGCGCTGTGCAAGTCCATCGGCGCCGACGACACCATCAACTACAGCACGCAGGACCTGCGCGAGCAGCTCAAGGCCCTGACCGGCGGCAAGGGCCCGGACGTGGTCTACGACCCCGTGGGCGGCGACCTGGCCGAGCCGGCCCTGCGCTCCATCGCCTGGCGCGGTCGTTACCTGGTGGTGGGTTTTGCCGCCGGACCTATTCCCCAGCTGCCGCTGAACCTGCCCCTGCTCAAGGGCGCCGCCATCGTCGGCGTGTTCTGGGGCGAATTCGCCCGCCGTGAACCGCAGGCCAACGCCGCCATGATGATGGCCCTGGCCCAGTGGTACGGCCAGGGCAAGATCAAGCCCGTGATCGACAGCACCCTGCCCATGGGCGAGCTCAAGGCCGCCTACGCGCGCATGGGTGCGCGCGACGTGAAGGGCAAGCTGGTCATGGTGAACTAAACCGGGCAGCAGCGCTGCCGCTGCCGCCCGGTCGAAAATGCCGAGTCTTGTTCGTCGTGCTTCATGAATACCGAAGCACAAAAACCCTATGCACCCGACACCCTCGACTTCTCCTGACACCGCGCCGCGCCGCGCCGGCCGGCGCGAATGGATCGGCCTGGCGCTGATCACCCTGCCCTGTGCCGTCTACGCCATGGACCTCACGGTGCTCAACCTGGCCCTGCCGGCCATCAGCGCCGACCTGCAGCCCACGCCCTCGCAACTGCTGTGGATCGTGGACATCTACGGCTTCCTCGTGGCGGGTTTCCTCATCACCATGGGCACGCTGGGCGACCGCATCGGCCGGCGCCGCCTGCTGCTGATCGGTGCGGCGGCCTTTGCAGCTGCCAGCACCCTGGCCGCCTTCGCGCACAGCGCCGAGGCCCTGATCGCCCTGCGCGCCCTGCTGGGCGTGGCCGGGGCCACGCTGGCGCCGTCCACGCTCTCGCTGATCCGCAACATGTTCCACGACGAGCGGCAGCGCCAGTTCGCCATCGGCATCTGGATCACCGCCTTCTCGGTCGGCAGCGCGATCGGGCCGCTGACAGGGGGCCTGCTGCTTCAGTGGTTCCCCTGGGGCTCGGTCTTCCTGGCCGCCGTGCCGGTGATGCTGCTGCTCCTGCTGCTGGGCCCCTCCCTGCTGCCCGAGTACCGCGACCCGCAGGCCGGGCGTCTGGACCTGGCCAGTGTGGCCCTGTCGCTGTCCACGGTGCTGCCCCTGATCTGGGGCCTGAAACGGCTGGCCGAGTCCGGTCCGGGCACGGCCGCTTTCGTGGCCCTGGTCTGCGGCGTGGCCCTGGGTGCGGTGTTCGTGCAGCGCCAGACACGGCTGGCCTACCCGCTGCTGGACCTGGGCCTGTTCCGCCGCCCGGCCTTCGCTGCGGCGCTGACCATCTACGCCCTGTCCTGCCTGGCCATGTTCGGCGTCTACATCTTCATCACGCAGTACCTGCAGGGTGTGCTGGGCCTGAGCCCGCTGGCCGCCGGCCTGGCCACCGTGCCCTGGGCCCTGGGCTTTGTCGTGGGCTCGCTGCTGGCGCCCAGGCTGACGCAGCGCTGGCCTCCGCACCAGTTGCTGGCGGCGGCGCTGTTGATGGCCGCCATCGGCTTTGCCCTGCTGCTGGCCACCCGTGATCTGGCCACCTTGCCAGTGCTGATCGTGGCCACCGTGGTCATGAGCCTGGGCATGGCGCCGGTCTTCACCATCGGCACGGAGATCGTCGTGACCTCGGCGCCGCCGGAGCGCGCCGGGGCAGCCTCCGCCATGGCAGAAACCGCGTCCGAGTTCAGCGGGGCCTGTGGCATCGCCATCTTCGGCAGCCTGGGTACGCTGCTGTACCGCGAGCGCCTGATGGAGATGCTGCCCGCCGATGTGCCAGCCGACAGCGCGACGGCCGCCGGCGCCACCCTGGGCGGCGCGCTGGCCGCCGCCGCAGCTCTGCCTGAGGCCCTGGGCACCTTGCTGCGCGACGCCGCACGCCTGGCCTTCACCGATGCCCTGCATGCCACAGCCGCCGCCGGCGCGGCCCTGCTGGTGATTGCGGCCCTGCTGGCGCGGCGCATGCTGACGCCACGGGCTAAACCCTGAAACGAATCAAGGCCCCGGAGGGCCTTGATTCAATGTGATGCGGTGGGGTGGCTGATGGGACTCGAACCCACGACGACAGGAATCACAATCCTGGACTCTACCAACTGAGCTACAGCCACCGCAAGGCTGAAATTATAACCTCAGTCGCTCACGAGGCGCTGCGCGCCGCAGGCACGGCATTCGCGGGACGCGGCACCTTGATCTGGACCTTGAGGCGTTCCTGCAGCCACTGGTAGTAGGCCTGGCCCTCGGCCTGCATCCACCACTGGGCGTACTGGGCACGCTCTTGCCGCTGCGCATCGGCTGCAGGGGCCGCGCGCTCGACACGCTTGATGACACGGACCACGACATAACCCTGGGCACCGAGGTCGACACCCACCCACTGCGGCAGCTGGGTGGCATCGGCGCGCAGCACGGCGTCGACCACGGCAGCCGGCAGGTTCTGCGTCTGGTCGCGCGACACCACCTGGGTGGCGCCCGTACCAGCACTCGCCGGGCCGGCCTTCCAGGACGCCAGTTTCTGTTGACCTTCCTGGCGCGCCAGTTCGGCGGCACGCGCCTGCACCACGCGCTCGCGCACCAGCTGGCGCACTTCGGCCAGGGGCAAGGTGCGCGCAGGCGTGTAAGCCGTGATGCGCGCAGCGGCGAGTTGGCTGGGTGCAATCTCCACGGCCTCGGTGTTGCGCTTGTTGTTCACGCTGTCGGGGCTGAAAACCGCCTCCAGGAACTTGGCGCTGGCCAGCACGCCCTTGGCGCCAGGCGCCGGCTGGCGACCCAGACCGTTGGCGCTCTGGATCTCGAGCTTGAGCTTGTCGGCCACGGGCTTGAGGCTGTCGGACTGCTCGTAGACGCCGTTGGTGAAGGCCTCGGCAGCCTCGGCGTAACGGGCACGCGCCTGCTGGTTCTTGAGGTCTTCTTCCAGGCTGGCACGCAGTTCGGCAAAGCTCTTCTGCTTGGGCGCCTTGATGTCGGTGACGCGGATGATGTGGAAGCCGAAGTCGGATTCGACGACCTCGCTGATTTCACCCTTCTTCAGGGCGAAGGCGGCATCCTCGAAAGGTTTGACCATGGCGCCGCGCGGGAAGAAGTCGAGGTCGCCGCCATTGGGCGCCGAACCCGGGTCCTGCGAATGCTTGCGTGCCAACTGGGCAAAGCTGTCAGGCGCCTTGCGCACCTGGGCCAGCAGCTCCTGCGCGCGCTCGCGCGCTTTCTGGCGCTCGGCCGCAGGGGCGTCCTTGGCTGCGGAGATCAGGATGTGGCTGGCACGGCGCTCCTCGGGACCACTCAAGCGCGCGGCATTCTGCTCGTAGTAGCTGCGCACGTCCTGCTCGCTGAGTTTGATCGTCTTGCGCACAGCATCGATGTCCAGCACGATGTATTCGATGCTGGCCTGCTCGGGCGCCTGGAACAGGGTCTGGTTGGCCTGGTAGAAGGCTTCCAGTTCGCTGTCTTCGGGTTTGACGCGCGCGGCAAAGTCCGCCGTGGCGAAACGCGCCAGCTGCACTTCACGCCGTTCGAAATAGGCGCTCAGCGCCAGGTCGGCCGGCACGGTCGGGATGAAGGCGGTCTGGGCCACGCCGGCCTGCACCTGGCGAGCCGCCAGGTCGTTGCGCATGCGGGCCTCGAACATCTCGGGGCTCATGCCCTGGCGGCCCAGCAGCTGGCGGTAGCGTTCCATGTCCAGCGTGCCATCAGGACGACGCAGTTCGGCAATGGCCGGGATGGACTGCAGTTCGCGCGCCAGACGGGCATCGCTGGCCCCCAGGTGCGCGGCCTGCGCAGCCTGGACCAGCACGCGCTCGCGCACCAGGCGCTCCAGCGTTGCATACCGGGCCTGGTCGGAATCGAGCAGCTTGGCGTCGATGGTGGGCATGAGCTGGCGCGCGCGTTCGACTTCCTCACGGTGCGCCGCATCCCATTCGCCGCGTGTGATCTCGGCGCTGCCGACACGGGCCACGGTCCGGTCCTTCTCAAGAAAACGGTTGTAGCCGTCGATGCCGACCAGCACGAAAGACGGGATGATGATCAGGAACAGGACGATCATCATGATCTTGTTGTGCTTGCGTACGTAATCAAACATGGGAGCGCTCTCCAGCAAAAAAAGAAAAAGGCGAACACATCGTTCGCCTTTGCCTGGGTGGTGGGTGCTGACGGGGTCGAACCGCCGACCTACTCCGTGTAAAGGAGCCGCTCTGCCAACTGAGCTAAGCACCCCACCGAAACAGGATCATCAGTTCAGCGCGTCCTTCAGAGCCTTGCCCGGGCGGAACTTCGGCACTTTGGCGGCCTTGATTTTAATCGCAGCGCCCGTGCGGGGATTGCGGCCGGTGCGGGCGGCACGTTTGCCCACGGCGAAAGTGCCGAAACCGACGAGAGAAACGGAGCCGCCCTTTTTCAGCGTGGTCTTGACGGCGCCGATGGTGGACTCCAGCGCGCGGGTGGCGGCGGCCTTGGAAATGTCGGCATGCTTGGCGATGTGCTCGATCAGTTCGGTTTTGTTCACAAAGATCCCCTTGTATGGAAACTGCGTTAGTCAGTTGGTCTTGTCAGAAATTTTGGCTTGCCGCCCCGGTTGAAACCGGTGGCGGGTGGCTGGGCCATGCAGTTTTTGCTGCTGCATGCGATTAGAGCCAGGGATCATACCCGTGTCAACATGGCATGCGGCATAACAACAGCGCGGGGGCGAATTCTAGACGCATTTTTCAGACCGTCACGGTCACGGTATCACTCACCCACAAATAAATGTTCAAACCCGGTGATCCACGACCAGGCGTCGCCATCAAAATGGTTTAAGGCGCCGAGCACTTGATACAGTTCGCCCGGCGCAGCGCACCTCATCAGCGCGCGGGTCGCACCACCAGGCTCACGCCCACGGCGGTCAGCACCGTGCCGGTGATGGTCAGCAAGGTGATCGGTTCGGCAAACAGCAGCCAGGCCATGAGGGCCGTGGTCGGTGGCACCAGGTAAAGCAGGCTGGTCACGCTGGTGGCTGCGCCGCGCTGGATCAGCAGGTACAGCAGGGAGCTGCCACCCAGCGTGAGCCCCAGCACCGACCAGGCCATGGCCGCGACCAGCTCCCAGTTCACGCTGCCCGGCATGACTGTCCAGCGCATGGTTTCATTTTCAAACAAGGCCAATGGCAGCGTGACCGCCAGCGCCGCAATGAGTTGCACCGCATTGGCGCTGCGCACATCACAAGGCGCAACAAAATGTTTCTGGTACAGCGTGCCGGTGGTGATGCTCAGCAAGGCCAGCAGGGCCAAGGCGAGGTTGAGCAGATCGGCTTCGCCGCCCTGCCCGAACTTGCGTGCCACCACCAGGGCCAGACCGGCAAAACCGAGGGCCAGGCCGGCCCACTGCCGCCGCGTCACCGCAGCGCCGCGCGCCGACAGCCAGATGGCGGTGAGCACAGGCTGCAGGCCGACGACCAGGGCCACCAGCCCCGAACCCATGCCGGCCTTCACCGCCGCCCACACGCCGCCCAGATAGCCCGCATGCATGAGCACACCCGTGACCGATAGGTGCAGCCATTGCGTGCGTGTGGCCGGCCAGGCCACACGGGCCAGCAGGATCCAGGGCAGGAAACAGAGGATGGAGAAGACGTAGCGCCAGGCCAGGAAACCCAGTGGCGGCGCATGGGGCATGCCGTAGCGCGCCACGATGAAACCCGTGCTCCAGATCAGCACAAAAACCAGCGGCATGGCCCGCTGCAGGGCCTCACTGTCACTGCGGCGACTCATCGTATCCAGACGTCATTTCACACGGGCACGGATTTCCGGCAGCGCTTTCTGCAGGTAATAGACCATGGACCACACCGTCAAGACCGCGGCCAGCCAGATCAGACCTGTACCCCACAGATGCGTGTTGAGCAGGCCAAACAGCATGCCGTCGAAGAGCAGGAAGGGGATGGCCACCATCTGCACCGTGGTCTTGACCTTGCCCAGCATGTGCACAGCCACGCTGCGCGAGGCGCCGATCTGCGCCATCCACTCGCGCAGGGCCGAGATCGCGATCTCGCGGCCGATGATGATGAGCGCCACGAAGACGTCGGCCCGCCCCAGATCCACCAGCACCAGCAGGCTGGCGCAGACCAGGAACTTGTCGGCCACCGGGTCAAGAAAGGCGCCGAAGGAGGAGATCTGATTGAGCTTGCGCGCCAGATACCCGTCAAGCCAGTCGGTCAACGCGAACACCACGAACATCACGGTGGCGATCAGGTTGCGTGTCCCGGGCTCCAGCGGCAGATAGAACACCCCGACGATCAGAGGGATCGCGACGATGCGCGTCCAGGTCATGAGGGTGGGGATGGTGAAGAACATGAGGGGGATTGTGGCATGCCCGCCGGGCCAGCCTGCGGCCATCAGTGCAGGGCGCGGTAGATGAGCTCCGCCAGTTCGTGCGAAATACCGTCCACCGAGGCCAGGTCCTCGACGCTGGCAGCCTCCACCCCGCGCGCGCCACCAAAGCGCTGCAGCAGCCTGGCGCGCCGCTTGGGGCCCACGCCTGCAATCTCCTCGATCCTGCTGCCGCCCGTGCGCACCTTGGCACGGGCCGCGCGCATGCCGGTGATGGCGAAGCGGTGCGCCTCGTCGCGGATCTGCGCCACCAGCATCAGCGCGGCCGAGTCCTTGCCCAGCCAGACCTTCTCTCGCCCGTCGGCGAACACCAGCTCCTCCAGGCCGACCTTGCGGCCCTCGCCCTTTTCCACGCCGACGATGAGCGCGAGGTCCAGGCCCAGCTGTTCGAACACCTCACGTGCCATCGCCACCTGGCCTTTGCCACCATCGACCAGCACCAGGTCGGGCAGGCGGTCCGTGCCCTCGGTGGCCATGCCGCCTTCCCCCTCGCCTCCTTCACGCAGGGCCTGGGCCAGACGCGCGTAACGGCGCGTCAGCACCTGGCGCATGGCGGCGTAGTCGTCGCCCGGCGTGATGCCGTCGATCTTGTAGCGCCGGTACGCGCTGTTCTGCATCTTGTGGTGATGGAACACCACGCAGGAGGCCTGCGTGGCCTCGCCCGCCGTGTGCGAGATGTCGAAACATTCGATGCGCAGCTCGTCCAGCCGGTCCTGCGGCAGGGCCAGGGCCTCGGCCAGCGCCCGCGTGCGCGCCTGCTGCGAGCCCTCTTCCGCCAGCAGACGGGCCAGCTGCAGGCCGGCATTGGTCTGCGCCATCTCCAGCCAGCTGCGACGCAGTTCGCGCGGCTGGTGCACGGCGCGAATCCTGATACCGGCCTGTTCCGACAGGGCGTCGATCAGGCCCTTGCCCACCGGCTCGCTGGTGATCAGCGTGGGCACAGCCGGCACCTCCACGTAATGCTGGGCGATGAAGGCCTCCAGCACCTGGACTTCGACCGGCACAGCGGTGGACTCGTCCTCGCTCTCCAGCAGGGCCGCGGCATCCTCCACGTGCACCGGGAAATAGGCGCGGTCGCCCAGATGGCGGCCACCACGCACCATGGCCAGATTCACGCAGGCACGGCCGCCCTGCACCTTGACGGCCAGGATGTCCACATCGCGGTCGTCCACGTTGTCCATGGACTGCTGGTGCAGCACATTGGAGAGTGCCGCGATCTGGTCGCGCAATTCAGCCGCCTGCTCGAACTCCAGCTGTTCGGAATGCGCCTGCATGCGGCCCTCGAGCTGCTGCAGCACCTGCTGCGTCTCGCCGCGCAGAAAACCTTCGGCATGCGCCACGTCCTGCGCATAGGCCTCGGGCGTGACGAGGCCCACGCAGGGGCCCGAGCAGCGTTTGATCTGGTACAGCAGGCAGGGCCGCGTGCGGTTGGCAAACACCGTGTCCTCGCAGGTGCGCAGGCGGAACACCTTCTGCAGCAGCAGGATGCCCTCCTTCACGGCCCAGGCGCTGGGGTAGGGGCCGAAGTAATGGTGCTTTTTTTCCACCGCGCCGCGGTAATAGGCCACCCGCGGCCACGCGTTGGCGGACTTGCTGTCGCCCGGCTGGGCGACTGTGATCTTCAGATAGGGGTAGCTCTTGTCGTCTCGAAACAGGATGTTGTAGCGCGGGTGCTGGGTCTTGATCAGATTGTTTTCCAGCAGCAGGGCCTCGGCCTCGGAGCGCACCACCGTGGTCTCCAGGCGCACGATCTTGCCCACCATGTGGCCGATGCGCGTGCCGTCGTGGCTTTTCTGGAAGTAGTTGGCCACGCGCTTCTTGAGGTTGCGCGCCTTGCCCACGTAGAGCAGCCCGCCCTCGGCGTCGAAGTAGCGGTAGACACCGGGCAGCGAAGGCAGGGCCGCCACCTGCGCCAGCAGCTCCGCGCTGTGCACGCCGCCGACTTCCGCCTCGTCCTTGACCTTCTCGTTTGCCATGACCCGTATTGTGGACAATCTAGGGCCTGTTCACGCCAATTTCACAAGATGCGTTGCGAATCAAAAAAGTCATGCGGTAGGCACGTGGACGCCGCCGGGGTCATCCCCCGGCCACAGTCCGCGCAACACCCCGCATGGCTTTTTTGGCCGCAACCCGAAGGGAACATGGTTAAAACCGCGCCACTCGTTGTTGCACTCCTAGCCCAGGCGGCCAGCCTGGGCGTCGTCGCGCGCCTAGATTGGCGCGGTTTTAATCACGTTCGCACTTGCGAAATTGGCGTGAGCAGGCCCTAGCATGCCATCCGCCCGCACCTGGGACATTTTCTGCAAGGTCATCGACAACTATGGCGACATCGGCGTCTGCTGGCGCCTGGCGCGCCAGCTCGCCGGCCGCGGCCAGGCCGTGCGCCTGTGGGTGGACGATGCCAGCGCGCTGCGCTGGATGGCGCCCCAGGGCTGTCCCGGCGTGGAGGTCCATCCCTGGACGCAGCCGCTGGCACTGGAGGCCCTGAAGCCCGGCGAGGTGCTGGTCGAGGCCTTCGGCTGCGAGATCCCGAGCGAGTTCCTGACGCGCTACGTAGGCTGGCGACAAGCCGATGGCCGTCCAGCGGCCTGGATCAATCTTGAGTACCTCTCGGCCGAGACTTATGTGGAGCGCAGCCATGGCCTGCCCTCGCCGGTGATGAGCGGCCCCGGGCGCGGACTGGTCAAACACTTTTTCTATCCTGGTTTCACCGGGCGCACCGGAGGCCTGCTGCGTGAACCCGATCTGCCGCAGCGCCAGGCAGACTTCGACCCAGCGGCCTGGCTGGACCGGCAGGGCATCGGGGCGTCTCCCGAGACGCAGCTCGTCTCCCTGTTCTGCTACGAGTCCACCGCCCTGCCCGGCCTGCTGGACCTGCTGGCACAGCAGGCGGCACCGGTGCAGCTGCTGGTCACCGCCGGCCGCGCCACGGCCGCGGTGCGGGCCTGCGCCCCCCGGCCCGGCCTCGCCCTGCATTACCTGCCCCACCTCACGCAGGACGATTACGACCACCTGCTCTGGGCCTGCAACCTGAATTTCGTGCGCGGCGAGGACTCGCTGGTGCGCGCCCTGTGGTCCGGGCGGCCCTTCGTCTGGCACATCTATCCGCAGCACGACGAGGCCCACCGATCCAAGCTGGAGGCATTTCTGGACCATATCGAGGCCCCGGCCTCACTCCGCGGTTTGCACCGGACCTGGAACGGCCTGGACACCCGGCCACTGCCGGCACTGGACCTGCCGGCCTGGTCCACCACCATCGCCCAGGCCCGCGAGCGCCTGCTGGCGCAGTCCGATTTGGGCACCCGCCTGCTTGAATTTGTCGCCGGCCACCCGGCCGATGCCGACAGCCCTTAAAAAACGTTAAAATTCAAGGCTTTGCGGAGTCCCCCCGGCCCGGCCTGTGGGATTCCCCTTACCTGCCGCACGAACACCGGTTTACTCGGGGCATAAAGCGGCCAACCGAATCAGCATTACGGAAACACTATGAAGATCGCCCAGGAAATTCGCGCCGGCAACGTGATCATGCACGGCAAGGACCCGATGGTCGTGCTCAAGACCGAGTACAGCCGTGGCGGCCGCAACTCGGCCACCGTGCGCATGAAGCTCAAGAGCCTGATCGCCAACTTCGGCACCGAAGTCGTGTTCAAGGCCGACGACAAGATGGACCAGGTCATCCTGGACAAGAAGGACTGCACCTACTCCTACTTCGCCGACCCCATGTACGTCTGCATGGACGCCGACTACAACCAGTACGAAGTCGAAGCCGAGAACATGGGTGACGCCCTGAACTACCTCGAAGACGGCATGCCGGTCGAGGTGGTGTTCTACGACGGCAAGGCCATCTCCGTGGAACTGCCGACCAGCGTCGAGCGCGAGATCACCTGGACCGAACCCGCCGTCAAGGGCGACACCTCGGGCAAGGTGCTCAAGCCCGCCAAGATCGCCACCGGTTTCGAAGTGCCCGTGCCGCTGTTCGTGAGCCAGGGCGACAAGGTCGAGATCGACACCCGCACCGGCGAATACCGCAAGCGCGTCTGAGCGTTTCTGCCCCCCGCACGAGGCTCCTGTCGGAGCCTTTTGCATTTTTGGCGCCCGATTCGGTGTAGGCTATCCACCTGAACCAAACAGGCGCCACAAGGCTCGCCCACTGCTCTTGGAGAGTCGACATCCCCCAGGTTTGGAGCGCGCCGACGGCATCCAACAGCTGAATGACACGCTGCGCCTGGCTGCACCCCTTGCAGCGACACCGATCTGAGAGGCTTATCCCATGGAAACTCCACGCAAGCTGAACCAAAACACCCTGGCCGACGCCTGGGCCGACCTGAAAGCCCACGCCGATGCAGGCGTGCCCCTGCAGGCCGATGCCTACCGCCTGGCCTTTGCCGACCCCGAATTCCTGCTGCGCCGCGAGACGCGCGGCATCCGCTTCCAGCTCGAAATGCTCAAGCCCGACCTGGAACAGCAGGAACAGGGCGTGACCAACACCGTCGTGGTTTTCGGCAGCGCGCGTTTTGCCTCGCCGGAAGAAGCACAGACCCGGCTGGACGCCGCGCGGCGCGGCGGCGATGCCGCGGCCCTGAAACGTGCCGAGCGCGACATACGCAACGCCCGGCACTACGATCAGGCTCGCCGCTTCGGCCGCCTGGTGGCCGAGCACAGCGCGCTGCTGTCCCAGCCGGACCGGCTCTACATCTGCACCGGCGGCGGCCCCGGCATCATGGAAGCGGCCAACCGCGGCGCCCACGAAGCCGGTGCGCTCAATGTGGGGCTGAACATCGCCCTGCCGCACGAGCAGTCGGGCAATCCCTACATCTCGCCCAGCCTGTGCTTCAAATTCCATTACTTCGCCCTGCGCAAGATGCACTTCATGATGCGCGCCAAGGCTTTGGTCGCTTTCCCCGGCGGCTTCGGCACGCTGGACGAATTGTTCGAGATTCTCACGCTGGTGCAGACCGGCAAATCCGAACCGGTGCCCGTGGTGCTCCACGGCAGCGCCTTCTGGAAAAAGCTGATCGATTTCGAGTTCCTCGTGGAGGAAGGCGTGATCTCGCCCCAGGACGTGGACCTCTTCAGCTTCGTCGACACGCCTGAAGACGCCTGGGAAGCTATCCAGTCGTTTTATCGCCTGGAGGGTGCGGCTCAGCCCTGAGCGACCAGGCCAGGCGGCTGCCAGCACCCACGGCCGCTCCAACCACCCAGAACACCAGGGACACGCCCACCACGGCGCCGATGCTGCCAAAGAGCAGCGGCATCAGCACACTGGAGCCGTTGAGCGACATCAGGCGCAGGCCCAGGGCCTCGCCGTGACGATCGGCCGGCGTGATCTGGTGCAGGGTGCTCATGATCATGGGCTGCACCGAACCCAGCACCAGGCCCAGCAGCACCGAGCACACCCCCATGCCCAGGGCGTTGGGCATGAAGGGATAGGCGCCGAAGAGCAAGGCCGTGGCCAGCATGGCGCCGCTGATCACCAGCCACTCGCGCAGATGCGCGGCCAGCCAGGGCATGAGCAGACGCACCAGCGTGGCCGCAAGAGCGAAGGAACCGAGCAGCATGCCGATGGTCGAGGCGCTGTAGCCACGCTCGTGGCCCAGCACCGGCAGCACGAAGGTGTGCACATCCCAGCAGGAGGAGAGAAACCAGTTCACCAGCAGCAGGCGGCGCATCATGGGATCGCGCAGCAGGTCCCAGGCGCGGCGTTTGCCCTGCTCCGCGGGGCTCGCTGCCGATGGCAGGTCCGGCGTGCGACGCACCCACCACCAGGTCAGCAAGGGCAGCAGGGCCAGCAGCAGGAAGGCCGCGCGATAACCCGTGAGGTCAGCCGCCTCGCCGCCCAGCCAGACGCCGGCGTGGTCGATCAGCAGGCCGGCCGCCAGGGGACCGAGGAAGTTGGAGGTGGCCGGCCCGATGGAGAGCCAGCTGAACACCTGCTTGAGTTCGGTGGCGTCGCGTGCCGCGCGGCCCACGTGGCGCTGCAAGGAGATGGACGCGGCGCCGGTGGCGCCACCGCTGAGCAAGGCAGCCAGGCACAGCAGGGGAAACACGGGGAACAGGGCGGCCAGCGCCGTGCCGGTGGTCGCGGCGATCACGCTGAAAGCGATCGGACGGCGCAGGCCATGGCGGTCGGCATAACGACCGGCCGGCAGGGCCAGGAACACCTGGGTCAGCGCGAACAGGGCCATCAGCACGCCCACGGCCCAGGCGCTGTAGCCCTGCTTGAGCGCCAGCAAGGGGGCCGCCATGCGCAGGCCCGCCATGCAGGCGTGCAGGCAGATGTGTCCGCCGATGAGGCGCGCCAGCTGGAAATGTGGAGCCTTTGCCGTGCTGCTCACCCTTCGTCAGCCTCTTTGTCCACAGGCAACAGCGTCTGCGCCTGCGTCTCGGGCAGGGCCTCCACCTGGCGCAGTGCACGCTTCATGACATTGCTGCGGGTTTCGGCCTGCTGCAGGGTATTGAGCACGGTCTCGGTCTGTGACTTGACCTTGGCCAGCACGTCGCCGAACTTGCCGAACTCGGTCTTGACGGCTCCCAGCACCTGCCAGACCTCGCTGGACCGCTTCTCCAGCGCCAGCGTGCGAAAGCCCATCTGCAGGGAGCTGAGCATGGCCAGCAGCGTGGTCGGGCCGGCCAGGGTGATGCGGTGCTCGCGCTGCAAGCCCTCCATCAGACCCGGGCGACGCAACACCTCGGCATACAGGCCTTCGGTGGGCAGGAAAAGGATGGCGAAGTCCGTGGTATGAGGCGGCTCCACGTATTTCTCGGCGATGGACTTGGCTTCAAGCCGGATGCGCGCCTCCAGCGCCTTGGCCGCCACTTCGGCGCCCGCGGCGTCGGCACGCTGCTGGGCGTCGAGCAGGCGCTCGTAATCCTCGTTCGGGAACTTGGCGTCGATCGGCAGCCACAGCGGCGAGCCGTCGTCCGACTTGCCCGGCAGTTTGATGGCGAAGTCCACCACATTCTTGCTGCCCGGGCGCGTGGCGATCTGCGCGGCGTACTGGTCGGGCACGAAGACCTGCTCCAGCAGGCCGGCCAGCTGCGCCTCGCCGAACATGCCGCGCGTCTTGACGTTGGTCAGCAGGTGCTTGAGATCGCCGACGCCGGCGGCCAGGGTCTGCATCTCGCCCAGGCCCTTGTGCACCTGCTCCAGACGCTCGGCCACCTGCTTGAAGCTCTCGCCCAGACGGGCGTGCAAAGTGGTCTGCAGCTTCTCGTCCACCGTGGCGCGCATCTCGTCGAGCTTGGCGATATTGGTCTGCTGCAACTGGGCCAGCTGCGCCTCCAGGGTGGCGCGTACCTCGGACATGCGCCGGGCGTTCGACTCGCTCAGGTTGGAGAGCTGAAGTGTGAGCGTGTCGGACAGCGTTTTCTGCAACAGGGCCAGCTGCTGGCCGAAGGCGTCGATCTGCGTGTTCTGCGTACGCGTGGCCTCGGCACCCTGTTGCACCAGGGTCTGCTGGAAGGTCGCCAGGTTCTGCGTCAGCTCCTGCCGCGAATGGCGGGCCGATTCGCTGATCTCCTGGCGCAGCTCGCGCGACAGCTGTTCGGCGGCCTGCGCCGACTTCGTCTCCTCGCGACGCAGCACGAGCGCCAGCAGCAGCACCAGATTCAAGACGCCCAGCACCAGCAGGGCCCAGAACACGACAGAATTCAAACCGTTTTCCTCCAGACCCGCTATTGTGATTCATGCGCATGCGCCGTGATCACCCGCCGCCGACAGGGACAAAAAGCGAATTACATTTGTACAAATATAATCACCCTCATGAAAGCAGCACGCCCCCCCGTGACCGCGCATCCCGCCACCCGTACGAAGCCACCGACCGAAGCGAGCCTGGATCCGGCCGTCGAATCCTTGCGGCGCTTCCGGCAGATCTTCGCGGCCGTGCGTACGCATTTCCGCCAGGTCGAGCAGATCACCGGGACCGGGGCCGCCCAGCTCCGCGCCCTGAGCCTGCTGCGCGAGCGCCCGGGCCTGCGCATCAGCGAACTGGCGCAGGCCATGGACATCCACCAGTCGACCGCCAGCAATCTCGTCAAGACCCTGGTCGAGCGCAAGCTGGTCAGCGCTGCGCGCAATGGCACGGACGCCCGCGTGCTGCATCTGAATCTGTCGCCCGCCGGCGAAAAAGTGCTGCAACGCCTGCAGGGGCAGCACTACATCGGCGTGCTGCCCCAGGCCCTGCAGACCCTGCCGCCGCGCGTGCTCACGCGCCTGAACGCCGACCTGGACCGGCTGCTGGCCGCCATGCAGGCCGATGGCTCGGCGGCCCGGTCCCCGCTGGCCTCGCTCTGAACCACGGCCGCAGGCAGCGCCTGCGGCCAGCCCTCCCCTCAAGGAGTCACGATGATCGATCTGATGCTCAACTGGTCCGAATGGATCAAACCCTCGGCCGGCCTGCCCACCGTGCAGTGGGCGCTGCTGCTGGCCCTGGCCGCCGCCGCCGGCCACCTGCTCCAGCGTTACCTGGGCCTGCCCAAGGTGCTGGGGTATTCGGCTGTGGGCGCCCTGGCCGGCTTCTCCGGCTACACCACGGCCAGCTGGCCGCTGGACGGCATCGCCCAGTTCATGGTCGAACTGGGTCTGTCGATCGTGCTGTTCGAAGCCGGCGGAAGACTCTCGCTGCGCTGGTTCCGCCACAACCCCATGCTGCTGGTCCAGAGCCTGGGCGAATCCCTTGCCACTTACCTGGCGGCCTGGTGGGTGCTGCAGCTCTTCGGCGTGGACGAAGCCCTGCAAATCCCGCTGGCGCTGCTGCTGGTCGCCACCTCGCCGACCGTGCTGATGCGCGTGGCCAGCGACCTGCGCGCCAGCGGCCCGGTAACCGACCGCGTCATCACGCTCGCAGCCCTCAACACTTTTTACGTCTTGTCGCTGGGCGGTGTCATGGCGCGCCTGCTGGGCCGTTCACCCGCGACACTGGCCGACGCCATCTACCCGGTGATCCTGCTGGTCGTGGCCTCGGTGCTGATCGGCGCCCTGCTGGCCCTGGCCCTGCGCAAGGCTCTGGAGATCATGAGCCCGACCAGCGAGAACACCGCCGTGCTGCAGCTCTCGCTGATCGCCGCCGGTACCGCGCTGGCCACCCACTTCGGTGGCTCGGCGCCGCTGGCCGCCCTGCTGGCCGGCATCCTGCTCAAGACCCTGCACCCGCGCCCCTGGTCCTGGCCGCGACAGTTCGGCACCGCCTCGGCCATCCTGACCATCCTGATGTTTGTGCTGGTCTCCATGGCCGCTGCACAGGCCGACTGGAACTGGCAGGCCTGGAGCCTGATGGCGGCCCTGGTGCTGGCGCGCGCGCTGGCCAAGCTGGGAGCCATCGCCGTGACGGGCTGGGGCAGTGGAACCAGCCTGAAGCAGGCCCTGTGGACCGCCAGCGCCCTGTGGCCTTTGTCGGCCGTGGCCCTGCTGCTGGTCTCGCAATTTGCCGAGTTCGCCCCCCACATCGGTAAGCAGGTCGCGGCCCTGGCCCTGCCCTTGATCCTGTTCATGGAAGTGCTGGGCGCGCTCATGACCATGCTGGCCTTGCAACGCGCCGGTGAGGCCGGACGTCCGCCGGCCACCCGTCGCATCAAACCCGAGGGAGAGAACAACGATGCCGCTTGAACCCTTCAGCCATTCCGAGGCCCTGACCCTGGGCGTGGAGCTGGAACTGCAGCTCGTCAACACGCACGACTACGACCTCGCGCCCTATGCCGACGACATGCTGCGTCTGATGGCCAAACGCAAGCTGCCCGGCAGCGTGGTGCCGGAGATGACTTCGAGCATGATCGAGATCTCCACCGGCATCTGCCATTCGCCTTCGCACGTGCAGGAAGAACTGGGCCAGATCCGCGACGCCCTCGTACAGTGCGCCGACAAGCTCAACATCGCCGTCGTCGGTGGCGGCACCCACCCCTTCCAGCAATGGCACGAGCGGCGCATCTATGACAAGCCGCGTTTTCGCCAGCTGTCCGAGCTCTATGGTTACCTGTCCAAGCAGTTCACCATCTTCGGCCAGCACGTGCACATCGGCTGCCCGGACGCCGACAGCGCCCTGCTCATGCTGCACCGCATGTCACGCTACATCCCCCACTTCATCGCCCTCTCGGCCTCATCGCCCTTTGTGCAGGGGCATGACACGGCCTTCGACTCGGCGCGCCTGAACTCGGTGTTCGCCTTTCCCCTGTCGGGGCGTGCGCCCTTTGTTCTGAACTGGGAGGACTTCAACGCCTACTTCGACAAGATGACACGCACCGGCGTGGTCAGGAGCATGAAGGATTTCTACTGGGACATCCGCCCCAAACCCGAGTACGGCACCATCGAGATCCGCGTGTTCGACACGCCGCTGTCCATCGAGCGCGCGGCCGCGCTGGCCGGCTACGTGCAGGCCCTGGCCGCCTGGTTCCTCAAGGAAGGCCCCTTCCAGCCGGTAGAGGACGATTACCTGGTCTACACCTACAACCGCTTCCAGGCCTGCCGTTTCGGGCTGGAAGCCGTCTATGTGGACCCGGCCAGCGGCACCCACCTGCCGCTCAAGGAACACATCCTGGCCACACTGGACCGTGTGCAGCCCCATGCCACCACGCCCGGCTCCGGGGCGGCGCTCGAACTGCTGCGCAGCAGCACCGAGCGCGGATGGAACGACGCGCGCTGGCTGCGCGAAGCCCAGGCGACCGAACAGTTGCTGGGAGAAGTCACACGCCAGGCCGGCCTGCAGTTCCGCAAGGCCGGGGCGCGGACCTGAGTCAGGCCTTGAGCACCTGCGGGTTCAGGGGCGTCAGGCCCCTGCCCTTGCTGAAGAACTCGATCAGGTTGTCGGCCGCCAGCTTGGCCATGGCCTTGCGTGTGGGCACGCTGGAACTCGCGATGTGCGGGGTCAGAACCACATTGGGCACGGTCAGCAGATCCGCATGCACCTTGGGCTCGCCCTCGAACACGTCCAGACCGGCGGCAGCAATGCGTTTCTCGCGCAGCGCCTGCGCCAGCGCCGCATCGTCGACGATGCCGCCGCGCGCGATATTGACCAGCGTGGCCGTGGGTTTCATCTGCGCCAGTTCGGCCGCGCCGATGCTGTGGTGCGAGGCCGCCGAGTACGGCAGCACCAGCACCAGGTGGTCAGCCGTCTTCAGCAGTTCTTCCTTGCTCACGTAACGCGCCTTGCATTCGGCCTCCATAGCGGCATCCAGTCGCGAGCGGTTGTGATAGATCACCTTCATGCCGAAACCGTACGCACCGCGTTTGGCGATGCCCTGGCCGATGCGGCCCATGCCCAGGATGCCCAGCGTGGCGCCGTGAATGTCGGAGCCGGCAAACATGTCGTAACTCCATTTGTTCCACTTGCCAGCACGCAGGTAATGCTCGCTTTCGGTGAGGCGGCGGGCCGTGGCCATCAGCAGCGCAAAACCGAAGTCCGCCGTGGTCTCGGTCAGCACATCGGGCGTGTTGGTGCCCAGCACACCGCGCGCGCTCATGGCATCGATGTCGAAATTGTTGTAGCCCACAGCCATATTGGCGCAGATCTTGAGCTTCGGGCAGGCCGCCAGCACCTCGGCATCGATGCGCACGCTGCCGGTGGTGAAGGCGCCATCCTTGTCGCGCAGATGCTCGATCAACTGGGCGCCGGTCCAGGCCTCATCGGACGGATTGGTTTCGACGTCGAAATGCTGCGACAGGTAGGCGATGGTTTCGGGGAAAACGGCGCGGGCAACGAGGATTTTCGGTTTCATGGTGCAGGTCTCAGGGAGTTGGCAATGGGTGGAAGGAGCGATCTCAGTGCAGCAGATGGTATCGGGCGATGTAGAACAGGGCGCCGGCCAGGTAGCCGATCAGGGCCAGGCCACTGATCTTGCGCACGTACCAGAAGAAGTCGATTTTCTCCAGGCCCATGGCGGCCACGCCGGCAGCCGAACCGATGATCAGGATGGAGCCACCGGTGCCCGCGCAGTAGGCCAGGAACTCCCAGAGGAAGCTGTCCACAGGGTACTGCTGCAGGCTGTACATGCCCATGGAGGCCGCCACCAGGGGCACGTTGTCCACCACGGCGCTGACCAGGCCGATCAGCATGACGATCACGTCCTGGCGTCCCACGCTCTGGTCCAGCCACTGCGCGATGGACGACAGGATGTGGGTGTGCTCCAGCACCGCCACGGCCAGCAGGATGCCGATGAAGAAGACGATGGAACTCATGTCGATGCGGGTCAGCGCGCGCGCCAGGGTCAGGCGCTGTCTGGCCAGGTCGTCATCCTTGTTCCGGTGGACCAGGTCACCGACCAGCCACAGCAGACCCAAGCCGAACAGGATGCCCATGAAGGGCGGCAGGTGCGTGACGGTCTTGAACACCGGCACCGCCACCAGGATACCCAGGCCCATGAAAAACATGAGGTTACGCTCAAAGGCCGTGGTCTCAGGGCCCTCTGCAGCATCGGCCCGCTGCGGGGCGATCACCGGACGCGAGCCGAGCACCAAGCTGGTGACGGCCAGGGGCACGACCAGGTTGATGAGCGAGGGGATAAAGAGGCCCTTCATGATTTCCACCGCCGTGATCTGTCCGCCGATCCACAGCATGGTAGTGGTCACGTCGCCGATCGGCGTCCAGGCGCCGCCGGCATTGGCCGCAATGACGATGATGCCGGCAAAGAACAGACGGTCCTCGCGCTGGTCCAGCAACTTCTTCATCAGTGAGACCATGACGATCGTCGTCGTCAGGTTGTCCAGGATGGCGCTCAGGAAAAAGGCCACGAAACCGACCAGCCACATCAGCGTGGAAAGCTTCTGGGTCTTGATGCGCTTGGTGATGACCTCGAAACCATTGTGCGCATCGACCACCTCGACGATGGTCATGGCGCCCATCAGGAAGAACACAACCTGCGCCGTTCCCATGAGCGATTCACCCAGTTCCCCGCCCACCTTGCTGGCGTCACCGGTGGCCACGGCATAGATCGTCCAAAGCAAACCGGCCCCGACCAGGGCCGAGGCCGACTTGTTGATCTTGAGGGGATGTTCCAGAGCAATGGCCGCATAGGCCAGCACAAAAACGACGACCAGCAGGGTGTGCATGCGGTGTACTCAGTCCAGCCAGCGCGTAAAGGCTGATGCCGATTCACGCGGCGTGTGAAAGGCGTTCACGACGGCAGAGCGGTCGGCATACCCCAGCGCCATGCCGCACACCAGCATCTCGTCGGGACCGGCCCCGATGTGCGGCAGGATGATCTTGGCAAAACCGTTCCACGCCGCCTGCGGGCAGGTGTGCAGACCACGCTCGCGCGCCGCCAACATGATGTTCTGCAGAAACATGCCGTAGTCCACCAGGGAACCGCGGCCCATGACACGGTCCAGCGTGAACATCAGGCCCACCGGCGCGTCGAAGAAACGGAAGTTGCGTTGGTGCTGGGCATGCATCTTGTCCTTGTCGCCCTTGGTGATGCCCAGCAGGCCATACAGGCCCCAGCCGTTCTCACGCCGGCGGTCGATGTAGGGGCTGACCCATTTTTCCGGGTAGTAGTCATAGGCCTCGCGGTACTCGGCCGCCAGCGCCGGGTCGGCGCGCAGGGCCTCATGCGCGGCACAGACCTTCTCCACCAGGCCGTCGCGGCTGCGTCCCCGCAGCACGTAGACCTTCCAGGGCTGGGTATTGGTGCCCGAGGGTGCCCGGCTCGCCAAATCCAGAATGTCTTGTATGTGTTCGGGTGCCACGGCCAGTGGCGTGAAGGCGCGCACGGACATGCGCGTCTGGATGGCTTCATCGACAGTCATGAAATTCAGGTCAAGGTTTCAAGAGCGGCACGCAGGGCCGCGGGAAGCGGCACCGGCCTACGGGTCTGCCGGTCCACATAGACATGGACGAAATGACCCTGCGCCGCCGCGAGCTCCTCGCCTTGCGCATACAGGCCGACTTCATAACGCACGCTGGAATTGCCCAGTCGGGCGACACGGATGCCTGCCTCGATGCTTTGCGGAAAAGACAGGGATGCGAAATAGTTGCACTGCGTCTCGATGACCAGGCCGATGTTCTCGCCACCATGCATGTCGAGCACGCCCCGCTCGATCAGCCAGGCGTTGACGGCCGTGTCGAACCAACTGTAGTAGACGACATTGTTGACATGGCCGTAAGCGTCGTTGTCCATCCAGCGCGTGCTGATGGTGCGAAAGGCCTTGTAGGCGCTGCGTCTCTCGGGCCCCGGTTTGTCTGTCTTGGTATTCATCATGCGCAAGTCTGATTCTGCCAGCCCGTTTGCACGGGCCCTTGCCTCGGCCATTGCCACCAGCCCGGCGGGCACCGGTTTTCTAGGGCGTCAGCCCTAAATTGCTGCAATGCAGCAAAAAACCCTTGCAATCGGAAACGGGAGGCCTAAAATTCAACCCATGCTGCAATGCAGCAAACATGGTTCCCAAACCCTTCCTTCAAGGAGTTCTATATGCTGACCGTCGAACAAGTCCTGGCCACCAACAAGGCCAACGTCGAAACCCTCTTTGGTCTGACCGGCAAAGCCTTCGAAGGCGTGGAAAAGCTGGTTGAACTGAACCTGGCCGCCTCTCGCGCCCTGCTGGCCGAATCCGCCAGCCAGGTGCAGACCGTGCTGAGCGTCAAGGACGCCCAGGAACTGCTGGCCCTGCAATCCGGCCTGCTGCAGCCGCTGAGCGAAAAGGCCGCCAGCTACAGCCGCGAGGTCTATGACATCGCTACCGTGACCGGCGCCGAATTCGGCAAGACCTTCGAAGCCCAGATCGCTGAAGCCCAGAAGAAATTCCTCGACGTGGTTGACAGCACGGCCCAGAACGCCCCGGCCGGCTCCGAAACCGCTGTTGCCCTGATGAAGAGTGCCGTGGCTGCCGCCAACAATGTGCTGGAAACGGCTCAAAAGTCCGCCAAACAGGCTGCCGCTCTGGCTGAGTCGAATTTCAAGGCTGCTACCGTCAGCACCGTTGAAGCCGGCAAGGCAACCGCCAAGAAGCGTTGATTTTCAGCACAGGACAGGCCCTGGACTTCAAGGCTCTTTCAGAAAAGCCTTTACACCCAGGGAAAACCCTGACATAATTTCATCATCGAAAAACAAAACAGTTTTGTTTTTCCACTGCTTGTCTCCTCGGGTCCTTTCGTAACCATCAGGTTCAGGGATCCCTTCAAGGCCCCGTCTCTGACGGGGCTTTTTTTTATTCCTTTTTCACAGCCATCGGACGGGTGCCCGCCTCGATCGCCTGCCGCAGTTGAGGCAGGGCCTGCAGCATGGCGGCGCGCCCGGCCTGGATAGCTCGGTTGCGCGCGGCAAAGTCCGCCCCCGAAATACGGCCCAGGGCCGGTCGCACCACCACCAGGTCGGGGCCTTTCAGCTCCAGCGTATTGATGCTTTTGCCCATGATGGCAAAGGTCTGCAGCAGGATCTGGAACACGTCACCTGGCGCATTGGCTTCGGGCTGCTGTGAGATGTCCACGGCAATCACCAGGTCCGCGCCCATCTGCCGTGCCTGGCGCACCGGCACCGGCGCCACCAGGCCACCGTCCACGTACTCCCGCCCGGTGATGAGCACAGGCTGGAACAGGCCGGGCACGGCGCTGGAGGCCCGCACCGCCGTGGCAATGTCACCACGCTCAAACAGCACCCCCTGGCCGCTTTGCAGATCCGTGGCCAGGATGCCCAGGGGCATGGACAGGTCCTCGATGCGGCGGCCCCCGACCTGCTGGTAGACATACCGCGTCAAGGCGTCACCCCGCAGCATGCCGCGGCTGAACAGCGGCAGCGTCCAGTCGGTGAAGGTGGCCTCGTCCATGGTCTCGGCGATGCGTTGCAACTGGCTGCCAGTGCGTCCGCTGGCATAAAACGCAGCCACCATGCTGCCTGCCGAGGTGCCGACCACCAGATCGGGCCGTATGCCTGCCTCCTCCATTACCTGGATCACGCCCACATGGGCGAAGCCACGCGCTGCCCCGCCCCCCAGGGCTAGGCCGACACGCGGGGCACGCGTGAGTTCGACCGGCGAGGACAAGGCCGGCCCCGGTGCCGGCGGCGCAATCGTGCAAGCTGCCAGTGCGAGGCACAGGACCGGCCACAGTGTGTATCGACCCCTATATCCCTTCATGGTCATGATGTTATTGAGAATGATTTGCATTTTTTGTATCATCTGAGCTCCACCTTCTGGATTCAAACCTAAGACATCATGTTCAAGCAAATTTTCACCCTCTCCCTCTTCACTCTGCTGTCCACCGGCCAGGCCATGGCCCAGGAACAGGTCGTCAACATCTACTCGGCCCGTCATTACCCGAGCGACGAAGCACTCTACAGCCAGTTCACCCGCGCCACCGGCATCCGCATCAACCGGGTTGACGCCGACGATGCCGGCATTCTGGCCCGCCTGCGTGCCGAAGGAAGCGCCTCGCCGGCCGATGTGATCCTGCTGGTCGATGCCGCCCGCCTGTGGCGCGGCGAAGCCGAAGGCCTGTTCCAGCCGGTCAAATCGGTCGCGCTGGACGCGGCGATTCCTGCGCAGCTGCGCGGCGAAGCGGACGCCAGCGGCGCCTCGTCCTGGTACGGCTTTTCGACACGCGCACGCGTCATCGTCTACGACAAGATCAAGGTCCAGCGCGATGACGTCGACACCTATGAAGAGCTCGGAGACGTGAAAAACAAAGGCCGCCTGTGCATCCGCTCGGGCTCGCATCCCTACAACCTCTCGCTCTTCGGTTCGGTCTACGAGCATCTGGGCGAGCAAAAAACCGAGGCCTGGCTCAAGGGCATGGTCGCCAACATGGTGCGTGACCCCAAGGGCGGCGACACCGATCAGATCCGCGCCGTGGCCGCAGGCGAGTGCGCCGTGGCCGTGACCAACACCTACTACCTGGCGCGCCTAATGCGTTCCAGCAAGCCCGAAGACCAGGCGGTGGTCGAGCGCATCGGTGTGGTCTTCCCCAACCAGTCCAGCTGGGGCACGCACGTCAACATCGCTGGCGGTGCCGTCGCCAAACACGCCAAGAATCAGGCCAACGCCGTGAAGTTCCTCGAGTACCTGGCCAGCTCGCAAGCGCAGGAACACTTTGCCAATGGCAACAACGAGTGGCCGGTCGCCCGTGGCGTCAAGCTGAACAATCCGGCCCTCACGGCCATGGGCGGCGGCGGCTTCAAGAGCGAAACCATCCCGATCAGCGTGGTCGGCAAGAACTCGGTCAAGGTGCAGCAGATGCTGGACCGCGCAGGCTTCCGCTGATATCCACTCAGGCATGAAAAAGCCGGCCCACGGGCCGGCTTTTTTGTGACGCAGCAGGCGCGGGTCAATCGGTCGTCGCCTCTTCGGGCTTGGCCTTGCCTTCCTTCTTGGGCAGGGGCTGGATATCGAGCAGGACTTCGGTCTTGCTCTCGTCCTTGTCGTCCAGGTCCACCGTCAGGCGGCCGCCCTCGGTCAGGCGACCAAAGAGCAGCTCGTCGGCCAGCGCGCGACGGATCGTGTCCTGGATGAGCCGCTGCATGGGGCGAGCGCCCATGAGCGGGTCGAAGCCCTTCTTGGCGAGGTGCTTGCGCAGCTTGTCGGTGAAGGTGACCTCCACCTTCTTCTCGGCCAGCTGGGTCTCGAGCTGCAGCAGGAACTTGTCGACCACGCGCAGGATGATGTTTTCGTCCAGCGCCTTGAAGCTGACCATGGCGTCCAGGCGGTTGCGGAACTCAGGCGTGAATAGGCGCTTGATGTCACCCATCTCGTCGCCGGACTGGCGCGGGTTGGTGAAGCCTATGGTCGACTTGTTCATGGTCTCGGCACCCGCGTTCGTCGTCATGATGATGATGACGTTGCGGAAGTCGGCCTTGCGCCCGTTGTTGTCGGTCAGCGTGCCGTGGTCCATGACCTGCAGCAGCACGTTGAAGATGTCCGGATGCGCCTTCTCGATTTCGTCGAGCAGCAGCACCGCGTGCGGCTTCTTGGTCACGGCCTCGGTCAGCAGGCCGCCCTGGTCGAAACCCACATAACCGGGCGGCGCGCCAATCAGGCGGCTCACGGCATGGCGTTCCATGTACTCCGACATGTCGAAACGGATCAACTCGATGCCCATGATGTAGGCCAGCTGCTTGGCCGCTTCGGTCTTGCCCACACCGGTCGGGCCGCTGAAGAGGAAGGAGCCGATCGGTTTGTCGGCACGCCCCAGGCCGGAACGCGCCATCTTGACGGCTGCCGCCAGCACCTCCAGCGCCCTGTCCTGGCCGAACACCACGCTCTTCAAGTCACGCTCGATGGTCTGCAGCTTGCTGCGGTCGTCGTTGGACACGTTGGCCGGGGGAATGCGCGCGATCTTGGCCACGATCTCCTCGACCTCGGCCTTGCCGATAGTCTTCTTGCGCTTGGACGGCGTGAGGATGCGCTGGGCGGCGCCGGCCTCGTCGATCACGTCGATGGCCTTGTCGGGCAGATGGCGGTCGTTGATGTACTTGGCCGAGAGCTCGGCCGCCGCCTGCAGCGCCGCATTGGCGTACTTGACGTTGTGATGCTCCTCGAAGCGCGACTTCAGGCCCTTGAGGATGTCGATGGTCTCCTGCACGCTGGGCTCGACCACATCGACCTTCTGGAAGCGACGGCTCAGCGCTGCGTCCTTCTCGAAGATGCCGCGGTATTCGGTGAAGGTGGTCGCGCCGATGCACTTGAGCTGGCCGCTGGAGAGCGCGGGTTTGAGCAGATTGGACGCGTCCAGCGTGCCGCCCGAGGCCGCACCGGCGCCGATCAGGGTGTGGATCTCGTCGATGAACAGGATGGCGTTGGGTTTGTCCTTGAGGGACTTGAGCACACCCTTGAGGCGCTGTTCGAAGTCACCGCGGTACTTGGTGCCGGCCAGCAGCGCGCCCATGTCCAGCGAGTAGACACTCCCTTCAGCCAGGATCTCGGGCACGTCACCCTGCACGATGCGCCAGGCCAGGCCCTCGGCAATGGCTGTCTTGCCCACACCGGCCTCTCCGACGAGCAGGGGATTGTTCTTGCGGCGGCGACACAGGATCTGAATCACGCGTTCGACCTCGTACTCGCGGCCGATCAGCGGATCGATCTTGCCTTCCTTGGCGGCCTGGTTCAGGTTCTGCGTGTACTGCTCCAGCGGCGAGGCCTTGCTGTCGCCCTTCTCGGCGGCGGCGCCCTCCTCGGCCTCGCCCGAACTTTCGCTGGGCTTGCCGGCCTCCGGCGGATCGCTTTTCTTGATGCCGTGGGCTATGAAGTTGACCACGTCCAGGCGGGTCACACCCTGCTGGTGCAGGTAATAGACGGCATGCGAATCCTTCTCGCCGAAGATGGCCACCAGCACGTTGGCACCGGTGACTTCCTTCTTGCCGCTGCCCGTGGATTGCACGTGCATGATGGCGCGCTGGATCACGCGCTGGAAACCCAGGGTGGGCTGGGTATCGACATCGTCGGTACCGGCCACCTGGGGGGTGTTGTCCTTGATGAAGTTGGCCAGCGACTTGCGCAGGTCGTCGATATTGGCCGCGCAGGCGCGCAGCACCTCGGCGGCACTGGGGTTATCGAGCAAGGCCAGCAGCAGATGCTCCACGGTGATGAACTCATGGCGTTGCTGACGCGCCTCGACAAACGCCATGTGAAGGCTGACTTCCAATTCCTGGGCAATCATGTGACTTCCTTTTGCCTTGCTTACAAATCTACTTTAATCCGATTCGCCTGACTGTCCAACAGTTCCAGCCCCAAAGAAAAGTAACTTTTCCCTGCTTACTTGACTTCTTTGTTTCTCTACTCCACGGGCTCGCTCAGGCACTGCAAGGGATGCCCCGCCCTGTGCGCTGCCTCCAGCACCTGGTCCACCTTGGTGGCCGCCACGTCCTTGGTATAGACACCGCAGACGCCTTTGCCGTCCAGGTGGATCTTGAGCATGATCTGGGTGGCGGCCTCCAGATCCTTGCTGAAAAACTCCTGGATCACGACCACCACGAACTCCATGGGGGTGTAATCGTCGTTGAGCATGACCACCTGGTACATCTGGGGTGGTTTGACCTTCTGCGTGCGTCGCTCAAGCACCACCGACCCGCCGTCGTCCTTGTGAGGTTGCCGGACGGGAGGCGCTGGCGCTTTGGCTGGGGGTTGGGTGGCCATGGATTGATTCTATCGAGCACACCACAGGCATGCCCCGCATGGGGTTGAATTGGAGGCGGCCTGGCCGGTCTTCAAGCCCGGCTGAAGGCCTGTTTTGAAAAAACCACCCGGCCACAATCGAGCGAGGCCGGCTTCTGATGCATTACAGGGCAGGCTGCACCGTCTGAGTGCGGATCACATATGGTCGATCATGACCTGGCCGAAACCAGAGCAGCTGACCTGGGTGGCGCCTTCCATCAGACGGGCAAAGTCGTAGGTCACCCGCTTGCTCAGGATGGACTGCTCGAGCGAGCGGATGATGAGGTCGGCGGCTTCCTTCCAGCCCATATGACGCAGCATCATCTCGGCCGACAGGATCTCGGAACCCGGGTTCACATAGTCCTTGCCGGCATACTTCGGCGCCGTACCGTGGGTGGCTTCGAACATGGCCACGGTGTCGGACAGATTGGCGCCAGGCGCGATGCCGATACCGCCGACCTGGGCCGCCAGCGCGTCGGAGATGTAGTCGCCATTGAGGTTGAGCGTGGCCACCACGCTGTATTCGGCGGGACGCAGCAGGATCTGCTGCAGGAAGGCGTCGGCAATGACATCCTTGATGACGATGTCCTTGCCGGTTTTCGGATGCCTGACCTTGCACCAGGGGCCACCGTCGATCAGCTCGGCTGCGAACTCCTTCTGGGCCAGTCCATAGGCCCAGTCACGGAAGCCCCCCTCGGTGAACTTCATGATATTGCCCTTGTGCACGATGGTCACATTGGGCTTGTGGTTGTCGATGGCGTACTGGATGGCCTTGCGCATCAGACGCTCGGTGCCCTCGATGGACACCGGCTTGACGCCGAGGCCCGAGGTCTCGGGAAAACGGATCTTCTTGACCCCCATCTCATCGATCAGGAACTTGATGAGTTTTCGGGCTTGCGCGGACTCGGCTTCGTACTCGATACCGGCGTAGATATCCTCAGAGTTCTCGCGGAAGATCACCATATTGGTCTTCTCGGGCTCCTTGAGCGGAGAAGGCACACCCTTGAAGTACTGCACCGGACGCAAGCAGACGTACAGGTCCAGTTCCTGGCGCAAGGCCACATTGAGCGAGCGGATGCCGCCACCCACGGGCGTGGTCAGCGGACCCTTGATGGACACCACGTACTCACGCACCACGTCCAGGGTTTCCTGCGGCAGCCAGACGTCGGGGCCGTAGATCCGGGTCGCCTTCTCGCCGGCATAGACCTCCATCCAGTGGATCTTGCGCCGGCCGCCATAGGCTTTCTCCACGGCGGCATCGACCACCCGCAGCATCACCGGCGTGATGTCCAGCCCCGTGCCATCCCCCTCGATATACGGAATGATGGGCTGGTCCGGCACATGGAGCGACATGTCGGCGTTGACGGTGATTTTCTGGCCTAGGGTTGGCACCTGGATGTGCTGGTACATGGAAGCGGGACTCCGTGAGGGATGCATAGACAGACGGTGCCGACCCGGGTTTTCCGCAGGCGCACGTCGGATTGAACTTGTCGATAAATTCTAGTCTCTATTTCCAAGGTCCAAGGCGCCAGCCCGCACCCCCGATCCGAGAATGACAGACAATCTCCAGGCTCACAGTTCTCACGACCCGCCATGAACCGTCTGTTCCTACGCCTGTCCTTCCTGCTCTTCGCCCTGCCGGCGCTGGGCTGGGCACAGGATTCGCCTCAACTCAATCTCCCACGTGTCACGCTCTCGGTCGGCATGCACCTGATCCACGCCCAAGTGGCTGCCACGAATGAGCAGCGTGCCACAGGCCTCATGTTCCGCAAGGAGATGCCCACCAGCGAGGGCATGCTGTTCGTCTTCGAGCAACCGTCCCCCCAGTGCTTCTGGATGAAGAACACCCTGCTGCCGCTGACCGCCGCCTTCGTGGCCGACGACGGCACCATCGTCAACCTTGCCGACATGAAACCGCAGACCACGAACTCCCACTGCTCCACCCAGCCCGTGCGCTATGTGCTGGAGATGAACCGGGGCTGGTTCGCCAAGCGCGGGCTCAAGGCGGGCAGCAAGCTGGGCGGCCAGCCCTTCGAACGCCGCCCCTGATCCACCGGCGCGGAGGTTTTCCACTCACGCCGGTCCCAAAAGAAAGGCGATCAGGATGGCTCCATCCTGATCGCCTCACGGCTGCCGCCTCTGCGACTCTGCTGTTGATCGGTCCGGCTTAAACCTTGACCGACGCCAGCGCGGCGTTCAGCGTCTTGCTCGGACGCATCACGGTGTCGAGCTTGGCGAAATCAGGCTTGTAGTACCCGCCGATGTCGGCCGGCTTGCCCTGCACGGCGGCCAGTTCGGCCACGATGGTCTGCTCGTTGTCGCTCAGTTGCTTGGCCAACGCAGCGAACTGCGTCGCCAGGGCCTTGTCTTCGGTTTGCGCCGCCAGTTCCTGGGCCCAGTACATGGCCAGATAGAACTGGCTGCCACGGTTGTCCAGCTGCCCCGTCTTCGGCGACGGGTTCTTGTTGTTGTCCAACAGCTTGCCGGTGGCAGCATCCAGGGTCTTGGCCAGGATCTTGGCCTTGGCGTTTCCGGTCTTGATGCCCAGATCCTCCAGTGACACCGCCAGCGCCAGGAATTCACCCAGGGAATCCCAGCGCAGGTGGTTTTCCTCCACCAGTTGCTGCACGTGCTTGGGCGCGGAGCCGCCGGCACCGGTTTCGTACATGCCGCCGCCGGCCATCAGCGGGACGATGGACAGCATCTTGGCGCTGGTGCCGAGCTCCATGATGGGGAAGAGATCGGTCAGGTAGTCGCGCAGGATGTTGCCGGTGGCCGAGATGGTGTCCAGGCCACGGATCACGCGCTCCAGCGTGTAACGCATGGCACGCACCTGGGACATGATCTGAATGTCCAGGCCTGCGGTATCGTGTTCGTGCAGGTACATCTTGACCTTGGTGATCAGCTGTGCCTCGTGCGGACGGTAGGCGTCGAGCCAGAACACCACCGGCATGCCCGAGTTGCGGGCGCGCGTGACGGCCAGCTTGACCCAGTCGCGGATGGCGGCGTCCTTCACCTGACACATGCGCCAGATGTCACCCTGCTCGACGTTCTGGCTCATCAGCACCTCGCCGGTGGCCAGGTCTGTGATGTTGGCGACGCCGTCCTCGGGGATCTCGAAGGTCTTGTCGTGCGAGCCGTATTCCTCGGCCTGCTGGGCCATCAGGCCCACGTTGGGCACCGTGCCCATGGTCTTGGGATCAAAGTTGCCGTGCCACTTGCAGAAGTTGATGATCTCCTGGTAGATGCGGGCAAAGGTGCTCTCGGGGATCACGGCCTTGACGTCCTTCAAACGGCCGTCGGCACCGTACATCTTGCCGCCGGCGCGGATCATGGCCGGCATGGAGGCGTCCACGATCACGTCGTTGGGCGAGTGGAAGTTGGTGATGCCCTTGGCGGAATCCACCATGGCCAGCTCGGGGCGGTGTTCGTGGCAAGCGTGCAGGTCGCGCTTGATCTCTTCCTGCTTGGACTGCGGCAGCGTGGCGATCTTGTTGTAGAGATCGATCATGCCGTTGTTCACGTTCACGCCCAGCTCGTCGAACAGCTTGCCGTGCTTGGCAAACGCGTCGCGGTAGAAGATCTTCACGCAGTGGCCGAAGACGATGGGGTGCGACACCTTCATCATGGTCGCCTTGACGTGCAGCGAGAACATCACGCCGGTCTTGTGCGCGTCCTCGATCTCCTTTTCGTAGAAGGCCAGCAGCGCCTTCTTGCTCATGAACATGCTGTCGATGATCTCGCGCTCCAGCAACGCGACCTTGGACTTGAGCACGATGGTCTTGCCGCTCTTGGTGATCAGCTCCATCTTCACGTCGCGCGCCTTGTCCAGCGTGATCGACTTCTCGCCATGGTAGAAGTCGCCGTGGTGCATGTGCGAGACGTGAGTGCGCGAAGCCTGGCTCCACTCGGCCATGGTATGCGGGTTCTTGCGCGCGTATTCCTTGACGGCCCGCGGAGCACGACGGTCGGAATTGCCCTCGCGCAGCACCGGATTCACCGCGCTGCCGGTGCATTTGGCATAACGTGCCTTGATGGCTTTTTCTTCCTCGGTCTTCGGGTTATCCGGGTAGTCCGGGATCTTGTAGCCCTGGGCCTGCAGCTCCTTGATGGCAGCCATCAGCTGGGCCACGGAGGCACTGATGTTGGGCAGCTTGATGATGTTGGCCTCTGGCTTGAGCGTGAGCCTGCCCAGCTCGGCCAGGGTATCGGGCACGCGCTGCGCCTCGCTCAGGTATTCGGGGAACTGGCCCAGGATACGGCCGGCCACCGAGATGTCGCTGGTGGCCACGTTGACACCGGCCGGCGCAGCGAAGGTGCGAATGATGGGCAGGAAGGAGCTGGTCGCCAACAGCGGGGCTTCGTCGGTCAGCGTGTAGATGATGGTGGATTGCTGGTTGCTCATTGCGTATCTCCAGATAACGTTACCGGTGCGGCGTCGGCCGGGTGGGCCGATGAACAAGCTTCGGATGGTGGGAGATTTTGCTTTCTGTGTGCTGACCTGCACCCCTGTTTTTGAATCAAAATCTCACGATGTGGAATTTTTATCAAGAAAAAGCAAAAATTTTTACGATCAGTCTTATAGAAGAGGTCTTATAGAAGATAAAAGACTCCTGACCACCCCTGCGCCTGCCGCACAGCATGACAGTTCCGGCCCCGCGACGCAAACAAAAAGGGCCCGGCGGTCACCCACCGGGCCCTTGACGATCACAGCAGGACTCAGCCGAAATTCTTCTCGGCGAAAGACCAGTTGACCAGCTTGTCGAAAAAGGTCTCGACGAACTTCTGGCGCAGATTGCGATAGTCGATGTAGTAGGCGTGTTCCCACACGTCCACGGTCAGCAGGGCCTTGTCAGCCGTGGTCAGCGGGGTGCCGGCAGCGCCCGTGTTGACGATGTCGACCGAGCCGTCAGCCCTCTTGACCAGCCAGGTCCAGCCGGAACCGAAGTTGCCCACGGCGGACTTCACGAAGGCTTCCTTGAAGGCCGCGTAGCTGCCCCACTTGACCGTGATGGCCTGGGCCAGGGCGCCGCCGGGCTCGCCACCGCCGCCGGGTTTCATGCCGTTCCAGAAGAAGGTGTGGTTCCAGATCTGGGCCGCATTGTTGTAGATGCCGCCGCTGGACTTCTTGACGATGGACTCCAGGTCCATGCTTTCGAATTCGGTGCCCTTTTGCAGATTGTTCAGGTTCACCACATAGGCATTGTGGTGCTTGCCGTGATGGAGCTCCAGGGTTTCCCTGGAGTAATGTGGTGCCAGGGCGTCGGTGGCATAAGGCAGGGGGGGCAGGGTGTGTTCCATGAAGTCCTCGATGGGTTGTTGTTGAAAAGCCAAAGGCGCCGATTGTAAGAACTGGCGCTTCAGCCCGGGCGAGACGGTCGGATCCACCTTGCCCGCGGCAAGGTGGCCGGAAAGACACAACGGCAACCCACGCGAGTGATCCTTCAGCCATAATCGCTCTTGATTTGAATCAACAAAAGGAGACAACCATGGGTGCAATCTTCCAATCCCTGGGCCGGACCGTACTGGCCGGCGTGCTGCTGCTGGTGGTGCTGGTGCTGGTGGCCGGCGGCAATGTGAGCCCCAGCCACGCCTGGGCCACCTTCGTGATGCGCTGGCTGCACGTCCTGTGCGGCGTGATGTGGGTCGGCCTGCTCTGGTATTTCAATTTCGTTCAGATTCCCTCGATGCCCAAGATCCCGGACGAGCAGAAACCGGCGGTGAGCAAGGTGATCGCCCCGACCGCGCTCTTCTGGTTCCGCTGGTCCGCCCTGGCCACCGTGGTCACAGGCCTGCTGCTGGCAACCATGAGCGGCTACATCGGCTCCGCGCTGATGCTGCAGAAGCCCTTCACGGCCATCGGCATCGGCATGTGGCTGGCCCTGGTCATGGCCTTCAATGTCTGGTTCATCATCTGGCCGAACCAGAAGAAGGCCCTGGGCATCGTGACGGTGGAAGCCGCCGAAAAAGCCAAGGCTGCCCGCCTGGCCATGCTGACCTCGCGCTTCAACACCATGCTCTCCATCCCCATGCTGTTCTGCATGGTCGCCCAGCAAAACGGCGGCCTCTGATCCCCGGGCCGCAGGAACAAAAAGGGCCGCTTGATGCGGCCCTTTTTCCTCGGGATGGCCCGGCCTATTCCTTTTCCTGCACGGCCGTGACGCTCACATCCGCCCGGCCCTGGGCGAAGTGCAGATGCAGGGCCTGCCCCGGCGCCAGCTCCCGCGCGCGGGTCACCGCCTCATGGCGTTCATTGCTGACCCAGGCATAACCGCGTTGCAGCACCAGGGACGGGTCCAGCAGTTGCAGGCGCAGGCTGGCGCGCTCCAGTTGCAGTTGCTGGGTCTGCAGCCCGCGCTGCACGGACTGCGGCCAGGCCTTGCGCCATTGTTGCAGCTCGCGCTGACGCTGACTCAGAACATGGGTGGTCGCGTAACGCAGACGCTGGGCCTGGGCCGAAAGTGACTGCTGCTGACGGGCCACCAGGCCCGAGGGCCGGCCCAGCCGGCTGGCGGCCAGATCCAGGCGCTGGCTCTGGCGGTCCAGCAGCCGCTGCAGCGTCTCCTGCAGGCGTCCCAGCAACTGGTCCAGGGCTCCCAGCCCGACGCTGCGAGCCTCGGCCACCAGCTCGGCTGCCGCCGTGGGTGTGGGGGACCGCAGGTCGGCGACGAAATCGGCAATTGTGAAATCGGTTTCGTGGCCCACGCCGCTGACCACCGGCACCGGGCTTTGCGCCAGGGTACGGGCCAGCCGCTCGTCGTTGAAGGCCCAGAGGTCTTCCATGGAGCCGCCGCCACGCACCAGCAGGATGACGTCCAGCGCAGGGCTACCCTGCTCCGCCAGACCATAAAGCTGCTGCAGCGCCGCCACCAGTTCGGCCGGCGCTGCCGCGCCCTGCACCGATGCGGGCGCCAGGAAAACCGGGATGTGCGGCACGCGCCGTTGCAGGGCCGTGACCACGTCGTGCAGGGCAGCCGCACCCAGCGAGGTCACCAGGCCGATGCCGCGCGGCCTGGCGGGCAGTTCCCGCTTGCGCGCCGCGTCGAACAGGCCCTCGGCTTCCAGCCTGGCCTTGAGCTTGAGGAACTGCTCGAACAGCGCCCCCTGGCCGGCGCGGGACATGGACTCCACGATGAGCTGCAGATCGCCGCGCGGTTCATAGACACCCAAACGACCGCGCACTTCCACCAGTTCGCCGTCGCGCGGCGCGAAGTCCAGCAGACCGGCTGTGCGACGGAACATGGCACAGCGAATCTGGCCACTTTCGTCCTTCAGCCCAAAGTAACAATGCCCGCTGGGAGCCCGGTTGAAGCCCGAAATCTCGCCGCGCACCGCGACCGGATTGAAGCGTGACTCCAGGGCATCAGCAATGGCGCGGCACAGCGCGCCAACCTGCCAGATGCGCGGCGTGCCAACTGGGTTTTCGAATTCAGACATGAGCAAACATGCGGCTCGCGCCGGGGTGGCTGCGTCGGACTACTCCACAAGAGGTGGACGGCTGACAGGACAGGGCGGCACTCGCCTCCAAGCCTGATTTTTCCGTGCAAGTCATTGATTTCATTGGATTTTTATCTGCCTTTTTTGTCATCGTTCTGTCGCAAACACGCATGAACAGGCGCTTCGGAACAGCTACCCAACACTTCTGCACAAAGTTATCCACACGAACTGTGGGCTACCTGCCTGCCTGTGCCCCGTGCCGGCCGCGCAGCGGGGTAGGCGCATCCGCCTCGGTCATAATCGCAACGCACTTTCGCGTGGAGGATCCCTTTGTTTTCCATCATACAAGCCGCTGGTTGGCCGATCTGGCCCCTGATCATCTGTTCCATCCTGGGGCTGGCCCTGATCATCGAACGCTTCCTGAGCCTCAAGACCGCCAAGGTCGCGCCCCCCCAACTGCTGGACGAAGTGCTCAAGGCCTCCAGCGCTGCGCTGCCCGCACCCGAAGTCATCGCCCAACTCGAGAAGAACTCGGCCCTGGGTGAGGTGCTGGCCAGCGGCCTGCAGGCCCTGCAGGCCAAGCCCAGCAGCAGCGACGAGGAATTGCGCAACGCACTGGAAAGCAGCGGCCGTGTCGTGACCCACCGCCTGGAGCGCTACCTCAGCGCCCTGGCCACCATCGCCTCGGTGGCCCCGCTCATGGGCCTGTTCGGCACCGTGATCGGCATGATCGAGATCTTCGGCTCTCAGGCCCCTGCCGGAGGTGCCACCGGGGGCAACCCGGCCCAGCTGGCCCACGGCATCTCGATCGCCCTGTACAACACGGCTTTTGGCCTGATCATCGCCATCCCGGCCCTGATCTTCTGGCGCTACTTCCGCGCGCGCGTCGATGAGTACCTGCTGATCCTGGAACAGGCCGGCGAGCGCCTGCTGCAACACCTGGCCACGCTGCGCGCACCCTCATGAAGCTGCATTTCCGCCGCCCCAGCCGCGAGGAACCGGAGATCAATCTGATCCCCTTCATCGACGTGCTGCTGGTGATCCTGATCTTCCTGATGCTATCCACGACCTACAGCAAGTTCACCGAAATGCAGCTGCGCCTGCCGGTGGCTGACACCGACGCCCAACGCGACTACCCCAAGGAAGTCATCGTGGCGGTCAGCAGCGAAGGCAACTACGCGGTGAACCGCGCGGCCGTCGAAGGCCGCAGCGTGGAAGCCGTGGTCGCCGCCCTGCTGCAGGCTGCCAAGGCCGGCAAGGACACCGTGGTCATCATCAGCGCCGACGCCAGCGCGCGCCACCAGTCCGTCGTCACGGTGATGGAGGCGGCGCGGCGCGCCGGCCTGACGCAGATCACCTTTGCCACCCAGTCCTCGGCGCAGGCAGGCGGTCGCTAAAGGCCATGGCCAGCCCCTCCCAGCCGCCCTGGCAACGCACCCTCATCGACAGCTGGCAGCGGCGCGGCCCGCTGTCTTGGGCGCTGTGGCCGCTGTCCCTGCTCATGGGCCTGCTGGTGCGCCTGCGCCAGGGCCTCTACCTCAGCGGCTTTCTGCGCCGGAACCTGCTGCCGGTGCCCGTCATCATTGTCGGCAACGTCGTGGTGGGCGGTGCGGGCAAGACACCTGTGGTGATGGCTCTGGTCAGACACCTGCAGTCGCGCGGCCTGCACCCAGGCGTGATTTCGCGTGGTTACGGTCGCCGTACCCATGACTGCCGCGAAGTGCGCGCCGACAGTCCCGTGCACGATGTGGGGGACGAGCCAGCGCTGATCCACCGCAACACCGGCGTGCCGGTCTTCGTGGCGACACGCCGCATCGAAGCCGCGCGCGCCCTCCTGCAAGCCTACCCACAGACCGACCTGCTGCTCAGTGACGACGGCCTGCAGCACTACGCCCTGGCGCGCGACATCGAGATCTGCGTCTTCGACGACCGCGGCGTCGGCAATGGTTTTCTGCTGCCGGCCGGCCCGCTGCGCGAGCCCTGGCCGCGTTATGTGGACCTGGTGCTGCACACCGGCAGCCGGCCAGCTTTTACCGGCTACAACGCGCGGCGCGCCCTGGCCGCACAGGCGGTGCGCAGTGATGGCAGCCGCGTGGACCTGGTGGCCCTGGCGCAGGACGGTCGCCCCCTGCTGGCCGTCGCCGGCACAGCCCGGCCCCAGGCATTCTTCGACATGCTGCAGGCCCTGGGTCTGCCGCTGTCGCTCACCGTGGCCCGCCCCGACCACGACGACTACGCCGGCTGGCAACGCCCGCTCGACCGGGATTACACCCTGCTGTGCACGGAGAAGGACGCCCTCAAGCTCTGGGCTCACCACCCCGATGCGCTGGCAGTGCCACTGAACTTCGCGCCCGAGCCGGCTTTTTACGCGGCGCTGGACCGTCTGCTCGAAGCGACACAGCTATCATCGACCCATGGACACCCGACTCCTTGAACTGCTGGTCTGCCCCGTGACCAAGGGCCCGCTCCAATACGACCGCGAGAAGCAGGAACTGAGCTCGCGCAGCGCGCGCCTGGCCTACCCGATCCGCGACGGCATCCCGGTGCTGCTGGAAAACGAGGCGCGCACGCTAAGCGACGAAGAACTCGGACTCTGAAGCCATGTCCTTCACCGTCCTGATCCCGGCACGGCTGGCCTCGACCCGTCTGCCCAACAAACCCCTGGCCGACATCGCCGGCCTGCCCATGATCGTGCGCGTGGCCCAGCGTGTCAGCAGCGGCATGCCGGCAGGCACGCGCGTGGTGGTCGCGGGCGACAGCCCCGACATCCTGCAGGCCTGCGCGCGACATGGCGTCGAAGCCGTGCTCACGCGCGTCGACCATCCCAGCGGCAGCGACCGCCTGGCCGAGGCCTGTGACCTGCTGGGCTTGCCCGACGACGCCCTGGTCGTGAATGTGCAGGGCGACGAACCCCTGATCGACCCCGCACTGGTCTCGGCCGTGGCCGAACTGCTGCGCCAGCGCCCCGAGACCAGCATGAGCACGGCCGCCCACCCCATCCATGAGGTGGCTGATTTCGTGAACCCCAACGTGGTCAAGGTGGTGCTCGATGCACGCGACCTGGCCCTGTACTTCAGCCGTGCACCCATCCCGCACTGGCGGGATCAGCCCAAGTCCACCGGGGGGCGTGCCGACGGCTTCACCCAGGGCGTGACGTCCCGGCCCGATCCGGCACCGCTGCGTCACATCGGCATCTATGGCTACCGTGCGGGTTTCCTGCGCCAGTTCCCCAAGTTGCCGCAGGCCCCGATCGAGGTGAGCGAGGCCCTGGAGCAACTGCGCGCCATGTGGCACGGCCACCGCATCGTCGTGCACGTGACGCCGCAGGCCCCGGGCGCCGGCGTGGACACCCCCGAGGACCTGGTGCGCGTACGCCGGCTGTTTGCCGCCTGAAACAATCCGAGGATCGCTGGTCCGGGATGAAAACGGTCCCACGGAATCTGTAAGTTTCATTCAGGTTCCGGCATGCTATCCTCGCCTCAGTCATGCAGCTGACATGCACCGCCATGGTGCTGTCGCTGGCTAAGAACAGCAAAACATCCGAGGGTATCCATGAGACTGATCCTGTTGGGCGCACCTGGCGCCGGCAAGGGCACGCAAGCCGCCTTTATCTGCCAGAAATACGGCATCCCGCAAATCTCCACCGGCGACATGTTGCGCGCCGCCGTGAAAGCCGGCACCCCGCTGGGCCTGAAAGCCAAGGCCGTGATGGAGTCGGGCGCCCTGGTCAGTGACGATCTGATCATCAACCTGGTCAAGGAACGCATTGCCCAGCCGGACTGCGCCAAGGGCTTTCTGTTCGACGGATTCCCGCGCACCATCCCCCAGGCCGACGCCATGAAGGCGGCCGGCGTGAAGCTGGACTACGTGCTGGAAATCGACGTGCCTTTCGAAGCCATCATCGAGCGCATGAGCGGTCGGCGTTCGCATCCGGCCTCGGGCCGCACCTACCATGTCAAGTTCAATCCGCCCAAGGTGGCCGGCAAGGACGACGTGACCGGCGAAGCGCTGGTGCAGCGTGACGACGACAAGGAAGAGACCGTCAAAAAACGCCTGGACGTCTACAGCGCCCAGACCCGCCCGCTGGTGGACTACTACAGCAGCTGGGCCCAGCAGGAACCGGCCGCCGCCCCCAGGTACCGCGCCATCAGCGGCATGGGCAGCGTGGAGGACATCACCGCGCGTGCGCTGCAGGCCCTGTCCAGCTGAACCCGTTCCCAGACTAGGCACAAAGGCCGCAGATGCGGCCTTTTTCAGTCTGCGGCCGTATCTCAGAACAGCTCGACGCCGCCGTCACGCACATCCTCGCGCAACAGGCCCTGCTGCACGAGGTCGTCGTAGCTGCACACCCGGTTACGGCCATGGCGCTTGGCGTAATACACCGCCTGGTCAGCCCGGTTGCAGACCACGTCCGGCGCGTCTGAGGCTCCGATGCTGCTCAGCCCCACGCTCGCCGTGATGTTCCCGACCTGTGGAAACCGGTACTGCTCCATCTTCCGCCTGAAGCGCTCGACCGTGAGCAGGGCGGCCGCATGGTCCGGACAACGCAGCAGAACGACGAACTCCTCGCCGCCAAAGCGGTAGACGCGGTCATAGCCGCGAAAGGTGGTCTTGAGGATGCGCCCCACCAGAATGAGCACCTCGTCGCCGATCTGATGGCCGAATTGATCGTTGACCTGTTTGAAATGGTCCACATCGATCATGGCCAGCCAGAACTGCTCACCAAGCCTGACCCGCCGGCGCTGGAGATGAGCGTCCGACTGAGCCCCCGCGTCTACTACGGCATCGGCCGCCTGATCCTCCCGCAGGGACCGGTAGAAGGTCTCCTCAAAGGACTTGCGGTTGAGCAAGCCGGTCAGCGCATCGCGTTCGCTGTACATGAACATGCTGTGCATGTTGCGGTAGATCCGCAGCACCCGCTCGATGCTGGCCAGCGCCAGGGGATCGAGTCGCGCGATCGAGCGGATCTCGATCGCCCCCGTCTCCCCCATGTCATGACCAGCGAACAGCGGCAGGCAGGTGAGGCAGTCTCCGTCCAGGCCCTCGGCCTGTTCAACGACCGGCAGGTTGACCTCCAGGCAGCGCTGGCGCGGCGTGTCGTTTTCGATTCGCTCCAACAGCCGGAAATCGGCATGCATGGGATCGTTGACCTCCACCGCGTTCCCGCGCCGCAGCACGATCTGGGGCAGCCACCGCTGATCATTGGCGTCGTGCATGACCATGTACAGGGTCATGCTGACCGGTTCGAGCAGTTCCGTCAGCACACGCACCAGCGCCCTATCGAGCGCCACACGATCACGTTGATCGGTCAGGGTAGCGATTTGGTCGATCAGGTGGAACATGCCGGCAACCGTAGTACATTTCTATTGTGGCAAGAAAGCGCTTCGCTGCGCATGGTCACGGATCATAATCTGCGACTGTATTCACCCCGACTCGCCATGCCGGCAGCTGCGGGCCGCGCTGATCGTGCCGGTTCAGGCCGGACTGGAGCGCAGGCCGTAGACGCGGCGTCCCACGAACAGGTACTCGGCGCGCAGGATGGCCTCGCCCTTTTCTTCGTGGAAGGTGAAGCCCAGCACGCCCATGGCGTCGCCCACCTTGAGCGGGGTCACGTTCCAGGCCTGCATGCGGGTGAGCGGCGCCAGTTCGATTTCCCAGCGACTGTCCTTGCGACGCGGCAGCTGGGCCCGGGCCAGCAGGGCCTTGCCATCGACCGGTGCGGTCTGCGCCAGATCGGACGGCAGCGTCAAGGGGGACTGCAGCTCCAGCACCAACTCGGCATGCGGGTTCTGCCAGCGCACGAGGTTGCCGATCAGCAACGCAATGCCGCTGAGGTACATGACTTCGAGGGCCGGGTAGGCCCAGGCACTGGAGAGCAAGGCGCTGAACATGACGCGGGGCCGCCTCTCAGCGCAGGAGTTCGAGCATCAGCGCCAGTCGCGCCTTGACAGGGCTCAGGCCCGCCGCCACGGGGAATTCGTCGCCAGGCCGGGGCTGCAGAAAGCCATCGGCACAGCGCGTGCTGCGCAGCACGCGCACGCCGGCCGCCTGCGCACGCCGCAGGGCGGCCACCAGTTTGTGATGCACGGAGCCGCCACCGGTGCCGGCCAGCACCAGACCGCGCACCGGCGGAGCCCCATGGCGGACGGCGACGGCCGGATCCGCCAGCGCGTCCACCGTGGCGCCGCAGGCCGCGGCATGGCTGAGCAGGATCTCGACGCGGGGCAGCGCAGGGGCCGCCAGCAGTGCGTCCAGCAGCGCCGTCTGGGACGCATTCGGTGCAGGCCAGTCACGCTGGCGGTCAACGCGCCCCTGGTGCACGCGCCCGATGTCACCGGCCTCGCCCGAGCTGAAGGCATCGAGCCGCGAGCTGTGCACCTTCTGCACGTCCTGTGCACCGAGGACGCGGCCGGCGCAGACCGCCAGCACGCCTTGCGCGTCCGCCGTGGCGGCCACCGTCAAGGCATCGCGCAGATTCTGCGGACCATCGGCGTCCGCTGCGTTGGCCGGCCGCATGGCGCAGGTCAGCACCACCGGCTTGCGCGGCGCCAGCAGGGTCTGCAGCAGAAAGGCCGTCTCCTCCAGCGTATCGGTGCCGTGGGTGATGACCAGGCCCCGCACGTCGGCCTGGGCCAGCCAGTGGACGCAACGCCGCAGCAGTTGCTGCCAGACGACCAGGTCCATGTCCTTGCTGTCGATCTGGGCCACCTGCTCGCTCAGCAACTCATGACCCGCAGGTGCGGGCAAGCCGGCCAGCAAGTCGCCCACGGGCTTTTGCGCCGCCACGTAGTTGCGGCTGTCAGCCGCGTTGGCAGCCAGGCCGGCGATGGTGCCGCCCATCCCCAAAACCACTATTTTTCCGGACCCCACTTGCAATTCCTCAAAAACTGGTTAAAAATACAGTTACTGGATATCAAGACAGTGCCGTCTTGCCATCCAACCCACAGGAGTCATGACCATGGACCTGCCGCAGTACCCGATCAAGCTGACCGCCCGCCAGCAGCAGATTCTGGACCTGATCCAGAGCGCCATTGCGCGCACCGGCGCCCCGCCCACACGGGCCGAGATCGCCGCCGAACTGGGCTTCAAGTCGGCCAATGCGGCCGAGGAGCACCTGCAGGCTCTGGCACGCAAGGGCGTGATCGAACTGGTCAGCGGCACTTCGCGCGGCATCCGCCTGCAGGGCGAGGCGCTGCGCTCCATCAACGAATCGCGCATCAAGCAATTCTCCCTGCCCATGCCGGACCTGTCCCAGCTGGCCCTGCCCCTGATCGGGCGCGTCGCTGCCGGTTCGCCCATTCTCGCGCAGGAACATGTGGACCAGACCTACTACGTCGAGAGCTCGCTGTTCCAGCGCAAGCCCGACTACCTGCTCAAGGTGCGCGGCATGTCCATGCGCGACGCCGGCATCATGGACGGCGACCTGCTGGCCGTGCAGTCCACCAAGGACGCCAAGAACGGCCAGATCGTCGTCGCCCGCCTGGGTGACGAAGTCACGGTCAAACGCTTCCGCCGCAACAAGCACCTGATCGAACTGCTGCCCGAGAACCCCGACTACCAGACCATCGTGGTCGAACCGGGTGACCCCTTCGAGATCGAGGGCCTGGCCGTGGGCCTGATCCGCAACACCATGCTCATGTGAGCGCGCACCCCGCCTGAAAGGTCAACGATGAATTCCGCCTGGACCGCCAGCTACGCCCTCTGGTCCCCCCTGCACAAGCTGCTGCGCCGGCTGACCTCCCCCGCCGTCAGCAAGCCCGCGCTGCCCTGCAACAACGCAACGGCCGCCATCGTGCGCAACAGCCGCCCGGTGCAGCGCCCCTTGCGTGTGGTGCGTGTCATGGAAGCCGGCCAGCCGCGCTCGCAGGTCGGCCGTATGGTGATCTCCGGCCGCATGGCCGACGTCTGCGCCGAACTGGACCGCCTGGCTGCCTGCGAAGCTGCCTGAGCGCCATACCCCGGCCGCTTCCCGCGCCGCCCGGGTCCGGAAAGGCCCGGACCGCAGGGCACAATAGCGGCATGAACATCGTGATTCTGGACGACTACCAGGACGTCGTACGCAAGCTGGACTGCGCGGCCAAACTGGCCGACTATCCCCCCAAGATTTACACCAATACCGTCAAGGGCCTGGGCCAACTCTCGGTTCGTTTGCGTGATGCCGACGTGCTGGTGCTGATCCGGGAACGCACGCCCATCACCCGCCAGCTGGTCGACAAGCTGCCGCGCCTCAAGCTGATCGCCCAGACGGGTCGTGTCGGCAGCCACATCGACCTGACCGCCTGCACCGAGCGCGGCATCGCCGTGGCCGAAGGCACGGGTTCACCGGTGGCCCCGGCCGAACTGACCTGGGCCCTCATCATGGCGGCCATGCGTCGCCTGCCGCAGTACATCGGCAACCTCAAGCACGGTGCCTGGCAGCAATCCGGCCTGAAGTCGGCCGCCATGCCGCCCAACTTCGGTCTGGGCACGGTGCTGCGCGGCAAGACCCTGGGCATCTGGGGTTACGGCAAGATCGGCCAGTTGCTGGCCGGCTACGGTCGCGTCTTCGGCATGCGCGTGCTGATCTGGGGCCGTGAGCCCTCGCGCGAGAAAGCCTTGCAGGATGGCTACGAGGCCGCGGCCAGCCGCGAGGAATTCTTCCAGCAAAGCGATGTGCTCAGCCTGCACCTGCGCCTGAACGATGCCACGCGCGGCATCGTTCAGGCCGCCGATCTGGCGCAGATGAAACCCACCTCCCTGCTGGTCAACACCTCGCGCGCCGAACTGCTGGAGCCCGAGGCGCTGATTCTCGCGCTCAACCACGGCCGCCCCGGCATGGCAGCGATCGATGTGTTCGAGTCCGAGCCCATCCTGCAGGGCCACGCCCTGCTGCGCCTGGAAAACTGCATCTGCACGCCGCATATCGGTTATGTCGAGCAGGAAAGCTACGAACTTTATTTCGGCACGGCCTTCGACAACGTGGTGAATTTCATCAAGGGGCAGCCGAGCAACATCGCCAACCCGCAAGCGCTGAGGGTCCAGCGCTGAACTAGGGTTTTTTCACGCGCATCGCCAGCATCTGCTCGGTGCTGCTCTTGCGATCGGCATTGACCTTCTGCAGCGTGGGCCGCGCGCTCATCATCTTCAGGTACTCGCGGACCGGCAACTCCGCCAGCAGGTCCTCGCCATAGATGATCTTGCTGGCGCTCGACACCAGGGGCAGGTGCGCCACGGCCGCGCAATCGGCCAGCGTGAACTCAGGCCCTGCCACGAAGGGCGCGAACTTGGCCAGCTTGGCAAAACCATGCACACCGCGCTCCAGCAGCTTGCGGGTGCGCTCCTTCAGACTGTCGGACACCTTGCCACCGAAGAAGGCCTCGGGGTAGAGATTGCGCGCCACCAGTTCCAGGTGCAGTTCGCTGTAGAGGATGATTTCACGCACCTTGGCTGCGGCATAGGGATCGGCAGGCAGCAGCGGGTTTTGTGGGTAGACCGCCTCGATGTATTCGGCGCAGGCACTGGACTCGGAGATCGGGCCCTGCGGCGTGTCCAGAAAAGGCACCTTGCCCATGGGCGAACGCTCGACCAGCAGGCTGTCACCATGGCCGGTCCAGACCAGCTCCTCCACAAAGGGGATGTCCTTTTCCATCAGTTGCAACTTGACCTTGTTGTAATAGTTGCTGGCCGAAAATCCGCATAGCTTCAGGGTCATGGTGTCGCCTCAGTTTTTGTTGGGAGAGTTTGCCCCTCCAGTCTGGCAGAGGATAAGCGACGGGACAGTCCGGCAGGTGACTCCGAAGGAGCAAACGACCGGGCGATAATTCCAGCCATGAAACCCGTCTACGCACAGATCGCCGTCGTCGGCACCGGGGCCATGGGCCGTGGCATTGCCCAGATCGCCGCCCAGGCTGGCAGCACCGTCACCCTTTACGACAGTCAACCGGCGGCCATCGCCGCAGCGCAACAGGCCCTGGGCGAGCAGTGGGACAAGCTGGTGGAAAAAGGCCGTCTGGAAGCAACGGCCGCCACCGCCTGCAAAACACGCCTGCGAGCCGCCAGCGGCCTGAACGACCTGGCCAGCTGCGACCTGGTGGTGGAAGCCATCGTGGAACGTCTGGACGTGAAGGCTGCGCTCTTTGCCGAGCTCGAAGGCATTGTCGGCGCCAACGCCGTGCTGGCCAGCAACACCTCCTCGCTCTCCATCACCGCCATTGCCGCCAAGCTGAAGTCACCGCAGCGCGTGGCCGGTTACCACTTCTTCAACCCGGTGCCGGTGATGAAGGTGGTCGAGGTGATTGCCGGCCTCAAGACCGATCCGGCTGTCTGCTCAGCACTCTCGGAATACGCGCGCCAGATGGGCCATACACCCGTGACAGCGCAGGACACACCGGGCTTCATCGTCAACCATGCCGGCCGCGGATACGGCACCGAGGCGCTGCGTATCGCCAGCGAAGGCGTGGCCGACTACGCCACCATCGACCGCATCCTGCGCGACCAGGCCGGCTTCAAGCTCGGCCCCTTCGAACTGATGGACCTGACGGGCCTGGACGTCTCGCACCCGGTGATGGAATCGATCTACCACCAGTACTACGAGGAGCCGCGTTACCGTCCCAGCGTCATCACCGCGCAGCGCCAGGCCGGCGGTGTGCTGGGCCGCAAGAGTGGCGCAGGCTTCTACCGCTATGAGAAGAACGTGGCCCGGGTCGCGCCCGAGTTGCCGGCGCCGCAGGTGACCGAGATGCCGGCGGTCTGGGTTTCGCCGCGTGCAGCCCGTCGCGCCGAGCTGCTGCAACTGCTCAAGGACCTGGGCGCGAAGATCGAGACCGGCCAGTCGCCCTCGGGTACGGCGCTCACCATCGTTGCCCCGCTGGGCTTCGACGTGACCACGGTGGCTGTGGTGGAGCGCCTGGACCCCGCGCGCACCGTCGGCATCGACCTGCTGATCGAGGACGCCGCAACGAAACGTCGTGTGCTGGCCACCAACCCCGCCACACGCACCGACATGCGTGACGCCGCCCACGCCCTGTTCGCGCGCGACGGCAAAGCCGTGAGCGTGATCCGCGACAGCGGTGGTTTTGTCACGCAGCGTGTGGTGGCTAACATCGTCAATATCGCAGCCGACATCTGCCAGCAGCGCATCTGTTCACCCGCCGACCTGGAGACGGCCGTCGTCCTGGGCCTGGGCTACCCCATGGGCCCGCTGGCCATGGGCAACCGCTACGGCCCGACCAATGTGCTGGAAGTGCTGTTCAATCTGCAGACCGTCTACGGCGACCCGCGTTACCGCCCCAGCCCCTGGTTGCGCCGGCGCGGCGCCATCGGCCTGTCCCTGCTGCACGAGGAAGACTGACACTTCGTGCGACACTCCATCGACCGCCGGGCCGTTCCCAAGGCGATGACCGTAGCGCGTAGCGCGGAGGCTTTCGAATCCATATGAGCGCACAACTGCTGAGCACCAGCCAGGGCCGCACCATGGTGCTGACCCTTTCCAACCCGGGCCACCGCAATGCCCTGGGCCCCGAGATGTATGCCGCCGGCGTGGAAGCCTTGAGCGTCGCCGAGACCCATTCCGATGTGCGCAGCGTGCTCATCACCGGCGAAGGCGCCCTCTTCTGCGCCGGTGGTGATCTGCACCGCCTGCAGGCCAACCGCCAGCTCGATCCGGCCGTGCAGGCCGAGAGCATCGAAGGTCTGCACAACTGGATAGAGGCCATCCGCACCTTCCCCAAGCCCGTGATCGCTGCCGTGGAAGGCGCGGCGGCCGGCGCCGGTTTCTCGCTGGCCCTGGCCTGCGATTTCATCGTGGCCGCCAGCGACGCCGTGTTCGTGATGGCCTACAGCAATGTGGCCCTCTCGCCCGACGGCGGCGCCAGCTGGGGCCTGGCGCAGGCCCTGCCACGCCAGCTGGTCAGCGAACTGCTCATGGGCGGCGAGCGTATGTCGGCCCCACGCCTGCACGCGCTGGGCCTGGTGAACCGGGTCTGTGATCCGGGCCAGGCCATGAACGCAGCCCTGGCCCTGGCCGAGAACCTGAATGCACGCGCGCCCAATGTGCTGGCCAGCATCAAGGAGCTGCTCAACGAAGCGCCCCAGGCCAGTCTGACCCAGCAGCTGGCGCAGGAGCGCAAGCACTTTGTGCGCAATCTGCACCACCCGAACGCCGGCAGCGGCATCGCCTCCTTCCTGGCCAAGCAGAAGCCCAGCTACGAATAGGCCTGCCCGGCCCCTGCCCGTCTGCGGGCAGACACCCAGGTGACAACCCTCTGGCGTTCGGTCCATTCCTGGGGTGACAATCAGACACGATCACCGTCACCCAAACGACAGCCCATGGACGATCCCATTCTTACCATAGAGGAACGCACGGCCATCAATGCCGGGCGCTGGTTTTCCACCCTGTCACCCTCACTGCGACACGACATCCTGCGATATGCCTATGTACGACGCCACAAGGACGGCGATCTTCTCGCGGCACGGGGCGAACCGCCCGAAGAATGGATCGCCTGCGCCAAGGGGGCCGTGCGCGTGAGCTCCATCTCGATCTCGGGCAAGCAGGTCACGCTCACCTATGTGGAACCCGGCGTCTGGTTCGGCGACGTGGCCATCTTCGACGGCGACCGGCGCACGCACGACGCCTATGCCCATGGCGACACGACCACCCTGTGCGTGGCCAAGGCCGATTTCAAGAAGATCCTCGCCAGCCACGTCGAGCTCTACGAAGCCCTGCTGCGCCTGCACGCGCGCCGCATCCGCCAGCTCTACGGCCTGGTCGAAGACCTCAACACCCTGCCCCTGCGCGCGCGACTGGCCAAGCAGCTGCTGCACCTGCTGCGCAGCTACGGCGTCTCCTCGCTGAGCGACAGCCGCGAGATGCGCATCGGCCTGCAGCTCGCGCAGGAGGAACTGGCCCAGCTGCTGGGCGCCTCGCGCCAGCGCGTGAACCAGGAGCTCAAGGCCATGGAGCGCGAGGAAGTCATCCGCATCGAACCAGGCGGCCTGGTGGTGCGCAACCGCGATGCGCTGATGCACATCATCGAATCCGACCATTGAACACGGCCAACCGCCCCTACCCATGAGCGAACTCGAACAGCAATACGTCGGCACCCGCCCCGTCTCCGCCGCCCACGCCTTCGATGTGGCTGCCCTGCAGACCTGGTTGGGCCAAAACCTGCCGGATTTTGCCGGTCCGCTGACCGTGGAAGCCTTCAAGGGCGGCCAGTCCAACCCGACCTACAAGCTCATCACACCGGCACGCAGCTATGTGATGCGCGCCAAGCCCGGCCCGGTCGCCAAGCTGCTGCCCTCGGCCCACGCCATCGAACGCGAGTACGCGGTGATGCGCGGCCTGCACGGCACCGCGGTGCCGGTGCCGCAGATGTCCGTCCTGTGCGAGGACGAGGCCGTGATCGGCCGCGCCTTCTACATCATGGAGTTCATGCCCGGGCGCATCCTGTGGGAACAGTCGCTGCCCGACTTCGACCCGTCCGGCCGGCGCGCCCTCTACCTGGAGATGAGCCGGGTGATCAGTGCGCTGCACACCGTGAAATTCGCCGAACGTGGCCTGGCTGCCTACGGGAAGCCAGGCCACTACGTCGAACGCCAGATCGGCCGCTGGAGCAAGCAGTACCGCGCCTCGGCCGACGGTGCCGGCGCCCTGTCCCAGCCCATCCCGGAAATGGAAAAGCTGATCGACTGGCTGCCCGCCCACCTGCCCGCCAGCGCGCGCGATGAAAGTCTGGTCAGCATCGTGCACGGGGACTACCGGCTCGACAACCTGATGTTCCACGCCAGCGAGCCGCGCGTGATCGCCGTGCTGGACTGGGAGCTCTCCACCCTGGGCCATCCGCTGGCCGACTTTGCCTACCACTGCATGGCCTGGCACATCCCTCCGGGCGCCTTCCGCGGCATCGGCGGTCTGGACCTGGCGGCGCTGGGCATCCCGTCTGAGGAAGAGTACATCCGCCTCTACTGCGAGCGCACCGGCCTGGCCACACCCGCCACCTTGAAAGCCGACTGGAATTTCTACATGGCCTACAACATGTTCCGTATCGCCGCCATCCTGCAAGGCATTGCCAAGCGGGTCGAGAACGGCACGGCCTCCAGCGCCCAGGCGCAGAAATCCGCAGCCGGCGCACGCCCCATGGCCGCCATGGCCTGGCAGTTCGCCCAGCAGGCCTGAAACCCGACGAAACGCATCACCCCCAGGAGCTAAGCATGGACTTCGACTACTCGCCCAAAACCAAGGACTTCCAGGCCCGCCTGCTGAAGTTCATGGACGACCACATCTACCCCAATGAACAGGCCATGCACGAAGAGCTGGAGGCCAACACCGCCGCCGGCAAGCGCTGGACACCGCTGCAACTGATCGAAAAACTCAAGATCGAGGCCCAGAAGCAGGGCCTGTGGAACCTCTTCCTCCCGAAAGACAGCGCCGAGATCGCGGGGGTCCAGGCCGCCGGCCTGACCAATCAGGAATACGCACCCCTGGCCGAGATCATGGGCCGTGTGCACTGGGCCAGCGAAGTCTTCAACTGCTCGGCGCCCGACACCGGCAATATGGAGACCATCGCGCGCTACGGCACCGAGCAGCACCGCAAGGAATGGCTGCAGCCCCTGCTGGCCGGGAAGATCCGCTCGGCCTTTGCCATGACCGAACCCGACGTGGCCTCGAGTGATGCCACCAACATCGCCACCCGCATCGAGCGCCAGGGCGACGAGTACGTGATCAACGGCCGCAAGTGGTGGATTTCGGGCGCCGGCGATCCGCGCTGCGCGATCTACATCCTCATGGGCAAGACCGATCCGGAGGCGCCGCGCCATTCGCAGCAGAGCATGGTGATGGTGCCGGCCAACACGTCCGGCGTGTCGGTGATGCGCCCCCTGAGCGTGCTGGGCTATGACGACGCACCGCACGGTCATATGGAGATCGATTTCAAGAACGTGCGCGTGCCGGCCTCCAGCATCCTGCTCGGTGAAGGCCGCGGTTTCGAGATCGCCCAGGGCCGCCTGGGCCCGGGGCGCATTCACCATTGCATGCGTCTGATCGGCCAGGCCGAGCGCGCGCTGGAGTACATGTGCAAGCGCGCCTCCTCTCGCGTGGCCTTCGGCAAGCCGGTGGCGGCCCAGACGGTGACGCAGGAGCGCATCGCCGAGGCACGCTGCAAGATCGACATGGCGCGTCTGCTCACGCTCAAGGCCGCCTGGATGATGGACGTGGCCGGCAACAAGTTCGCCAAGAACGAGATCGCCATGATCAAGGTCGTGGCGCCCAGCATGGCCTGCCAGGTGATCGACTGGGCCATGCAGGTGCACGGCGGCGGCGGCATGTGCCAGGACTTCCCCCTGGCCTACAGCTATGCCCACGCCCGCACCCTGCGTTTTGCCGACGGCCCGGACGAGGTGCACCGCAACGCGATCGCCAAGCTGGAGCTGGGCAAGTACGCCCTCAACCCGAAGCCGGTGGAGATGCCCATCACACGTGGTTGCTGAAAAGCAAGCACAATCAAAGGGGCAGAAAGTTCTGCCCCTTTTTCATTTGTGTATAGACCGGGGACATGGGTAACGGGTGTGCCAGGACATGGGTAACGCTTTCAAGGGTTGCAAGCCCTTGGAGGAAGCCCATGGTCTGGATGGAGAAGAGCACCGTGTCCCTGCGTCAAGAATTC
>NZ_BAAGWN010000013.1:0-115578 GCF_054780335.1 Curvibacter fontanus | reverse complement strand
GCCGGGTCTTCTTCCTCTTGCCTGCGTATTCGGCATCGGCGAAACTGATCTGGTCCATCGGCACAACTCCTTTGCCACGATCAACGATTCAAGGGGCCGTTCGGTGGACTTGTTCAGACCTTCCCTAGTAACACAGCACCCCATAACGACAAAACACCTCCTGTGGATGCCTTCCGGCTGCTCCGCTTGGCGGTTGACAGTCTGTACCTGTCCTTCCCTGGCGATCTCCGGCCCGAAGTCCTGGCGGCTCTGAGCACCCTCAAGACCAAGGCCCAGTCCGAACACCCGGAGCTCCAAGCCCAAGCCCAGTACGTGGTGGGCCAACACATCTTCGAGGTCAAGGACAAGGGCGCCCGAATGTTCCCCTTCGTCCTGGAGGACAACGCCTACCGGCTGCAACTGTCCAAGCCAGGCAAGAAGCTGCCCATGGCCTACGTCAAGGTCTCGGCGGAGTACCTGGCACACAAAGGCCCACTAGCGGTCTATCAGGAGCTCCAGGAGCTCTTGGCTGAGTTTGGGGACGTCACAGGTAGCGGTTTGGTCTCCCGGATCGACCTTGCGGCTGATTTCGTGTCCAGCATCGCCATGGACTCCTGGCCCCGGTCGGCCTGGGTGACGCGGGCGACCCAGATTCACAGCTATGCCAAGGACCAAATCTTTACGGGCTGGACCATCGGTATGGGCGGGATCATCAGCGCCCGGCTTTACAACAAGGTCGAGGAAATCCTCTACAGCGGCAAGCCCTGGGTCATGAACCTTTGGCAACAAGTGGGCTGGGCCGTCGGGGAGCCCGTCTGGCGGCTGGAATTCGAGCTCAAGCGGGATTTCCTCAAGGAGAAGGGCCTCTCCAGCCTGGACAGCATCCTGGAACACCTCAACGGCCTGTGGAGCTACGCCACCACCGAATGGCTGCGGCTCACGGTTCCCAATGAGGCGGACACGGTCCGGGGACGCTGGCCGATTCATCCACTGTGGGTGGCCCTGGCCTCTGTGGACTGGGAGTCTGCCAACTCGGGCCGCCTGGAGCGGTTCAGCAACGCACGCACGCCCAGCGAGCAACGCCTGGCGGTGATGGTCATGGGCTCTCTGGTGTCCTACATGGCCATGCACGGCCTGGACGATCACAACGAGGCGATTGAGGCCCTGCTGCATGTCCTGCATGAGAACTTCTCCGTCCTGGCCGACAAGAAGGGCATGACCTTCGAGGAGTTGCTGGCCCAACGGGTGGCGCTCAAGGCGCGGGATTTCAACACAGGCATCAATGAACCGGGCTTGGCGGCTACGCTCAAGAAGGCTTCCAGGGATGAGGGACCGGATGCCTACCGCCGGGCCTCCAGGGGCGAGTAAGGACCAGAACCATGGAAGACGAGGCCCCGTCTTTGCTCCCCCTACCCCCGGTTCGGTGTCTGTCCAAGGAACAGGCTGCCGAGTACCTGGGGATCGGCGTCACCCTCCTAAGTCAGCTGGACGTGCCCTATGTCCGGTTCGGGCGGCGCTGCGTTTATGACCGGGTTGACTTGGATGCCTGGCTGGACGAACATAAGGGCGAGCGAAGACGGGCCGGAAAGGAGAATTTATGGCCCGTAATGAAGGGGTCTACCGGCGGCCGGATTCCGGTAACTGGTGGATCAATGCAACGCTCCCCGACGGCAAAAGAGTACGCCAAAGCACTGGGACTGAAAACCGAGAGGACGCCGAAGCGTATCTAGCGAAACTCAAGCTGGATGCGTACCGCGAAACCCACTTCGGGATCAAGCCTCAGCGCAGTTGGCAAGAGGCCGTGGTTCGGTATCTCGAACTGAAACAGGGACTGCGAAATATTGCGGGGGTTCGGCAGATTTGCCGCCACTTGGACCGCTACCTGGGCGACAAGCTGCTTAGCCAAATCAATGGCGACATGGTTTGGACCATCATCCAGGGCGAGCTCAAGAAGGGCAACAAGCCGGCCACGGTGAACCGCTACTTGTCAGCCGTCCGGGGCATTCTCAGAATGGCTCGCGATGAATGGCAGTGGATCGACACCATGCCCAAGATTCGCATGCTTCCTGGCGAAGTCGAGCGCGACCGCTGGTTGACGCATGAAGAGGCGGAACGGTTGATCCGCTGTTGTGCGCCCCATCTGGCGGCCCTGGTTCGGTATGCCCTGGCAACAGGCTGCCGCGCTGGCGAGATCACGGGGTTGGAATGGAACCGGGTGGACTTGAACCGCAGGACCGCCTGGCTGAACCAGACCAAGAATGGAACGCCTCGGGGAGTGCCGTTAAATGAAGATGCGATAGAGGTATTGAAGGAGCAAATCGGCAAGCATCTGCGCTACTGCTTCACCTACGAAGGCCAGCCCCTAAGGGCGGACGTGACCAACACGGCCTGGCATACAGCGTTGGAGCGAGCGGGGATCGAGGACTTCCGGTTTCATGACTTGCGCCACACCTGGGCGTCTTGGCATCGTCAGGCGGGAACCTCCTGCGACGAACTCAAGGACCTGGGCGGCTGGAAGTCGCGGAACATGGTGGACCGCTATGCCAAGTTTGCAACGGAGAATTTGTTGGCCGCAGCGTCTCGAATCGAGCGCGGGGGGAGTGGCAAGAACGTGATTGCTTTGTCACGTTTTAGTCACGGCTGAAAAGAAAAAGAGCCAGCACTTTCGTGCTAGCCCTTATCTTTATTGGCTCCTCGACCTGGGCTCGAACCAGGGACCTACGGATTAACAGTCCGGCGCTCTACCGACTGAGCTATCGAGGAATATTCGGTATTCGAATTGTAATTGGTAGGACGTGCGGGATTCGAACCTGCGACCAACGGATTAAAAGTCCGCTGCTCTACCAACTGAGCTAACGTCCCCCAGACCGGGACGCTTACGCTAGCCCCGACAAGCCTTCAATTATAGCGTGATTTTCTCATGCCTTTCAAACCAGTTTCACGATCTCATTGAGCACCCAGCCGGCCGCGCACTGGCCGAAGGTGGCCGTGACGGCCACCTGCGAACCATAGCCGCTGCAGTTGAGCGAGCCATCGCCCTCGACGGCACAGGACGCATCGGGGCCGCTGACAGCCTCGCGGCTGAACACGCAGGTCACGCCCATCTTGCGTCCCTCTCGCGCTGCGCCATGTTCCTTGCGCAGGCGGTAACGCAGCTGCGCCAGCAGCGGGTCGTGTGTGACACGGCCCAGGTCTTCGATGTCCACCGCATGCGCCAGGCGTTTGCCACCCGCGGCGCCGGCACTGATGAAAACGATCTTGCGCTTGAGCGCCCAGGCCGCCATGGCAGTCTTGGCGCGCACCTGGTCACAGGCGTCGATGACGGCGTCCACCCCCGGGGGCAGCAAAGCCGGCCAGTTGCCGGGCTCCACGAACGCCTCGATGCCCTGCACCTGGCAATCCGGGTTGATCTGTGCGATGCGATCGCGCATGGCCAGCACCTTGGCCTGGCCCAGCGTGGCCTCCAGGGCGTGGATCTGGCGGTTGATATTGGATTCGGCCACGTGGTCCAGGTCGATCAGCGTCAGACGCCCCACGCCGCTGCGCGCCAGGGCCTCCACAGCCCAGGAGCCGACCCCGCCGACTCCCACCACGGCCACATGGGCGGCACGGATGCGCTGCGCTGCGGCGACGCCGTAGAGACGGACCAGGCCGCCGAAGCGGCGCTCTGCATCCATGGCAGCAGACGTCACGTCAGGCCATGCGCTCCAGGCGCCACATCTGGTACTTGAAACCCAGCACGGCACCGGCCACGATGGCCGCAAAGGCCACCAGGCTGTTGAGCCCCAGGGTGGACAGGCCGGTCAGGCCCTGGCCGATGGTGCAGCCCATGGCGGTGACGCCGCCCACGCCCATGAGCACGGCGCCCACCAGATGGTTGGCCACGTCCTCGGTGCTGCCAAAACCCTCCCAGCGGAAGCTGCGGTCCCACAGGGCCACGATGGCGGAACCAACGATGACGCCGAAGACGGAGACGATGCCCAGAGTAAGCACCTTGCTCTTGTCGCTGTAAAACAGGAGCCAGTCCAGCGCATAGGACACCGGGGCCACAAAGCTCAGGGCTTCGGCGCGGCCCGAGTTGGTGGCGAGATAGACCTCTTCCAGGGTCTGCGGATGCTCGACCACATGGCCCAGGGAGCCGCTGACCCACCACATCGCGACGATGATGCCGCCTATGCCCAGGCCGGCCAGGAGGTTGTCGATATGCAGGAACTGTTCTCCGCGCAGGGCCCAGACGATCAGGACAAGCCCCAGGCCGAGACCGAGCAGCAAGCCAGCCAGAGCGGGCGTGAGCCCCAGGAGGGAGGAAGCCAGAGAGGGCAGATTGGCCGTGCCGGCAAAGTCCACGCTGACCCGGTCCACGGTGGCCACGCGCAGCACGGCGGTGATGCCCTTCATGGTGGCAAAACCCGCCAGGCCCATGACCAGCAGCACCACCAGGGACTTGAGGTTGCCCGCACCCACGCGCACCAGGGTCTTGCTGCCGCAGCCCGAGGCCAGCACCATGCCAAAGCCGAACAGGGCGCCACCGATGGCGGCTGAGAGCCAGAGCCAGCGGTTGCCGCCATGCAGAGTCCTGGCCGGGTCGATCAGACCGGCATAGGCCAGCAGGGCAAAACCCGCCATGGCTACGCCGATGGCCAGGCCCCACTGGCGCATGCGCGTCCAGTCGCCCATATTGATCACGTCGCTGACGGCGCCCATGGTGCAGAAATGGGTGCGCTGCGCGATGGCGCCAAAGAGCAGAGAGAGAAAAAAGGAGGCGCTCAACACCAGGGTGTTGAGCGCGGTGAGGTCGGAGGTATGCATGACCCGGATTCTAAAGCCGGGCCCAAAACCTACTTGAGCCGGGGCAGGCGCTGCTTCGCGGCGGCGGCGGCCTCGGATTGCGGATAGGCCTTGATCAGGTCTTCCAGCGTCTTGCGCGCCGCCTTGGTGTCCTTGAGCTCGACCTGGCAGTTGGCGATGGACAGCACGGCTTCAGGGCCGCGCAGGTGGTCCGGCGCCTGCGTGAGCAGGTTACGGAAGTTCTGGATGGCCACCTGGTAGTCCCGCGTGGCGTACTGGGCATTGCCCAGCCAGAAAAAGGACGATGGCGCATAACCGCTGCTGGGGTAACGCTTGAGGAACTCGACAAAGGCGGCTTGCGCTGCGACGAAGTCCCCCTTGCGGAAGATGCCCAGCGCGGCCTCGTAGTCACGCTTTTCAGCCTGGTCGGCCAGGAACTCCCGGCCATCCACCGTGACCTTGGTCGGCTCGAACTTGCGCAGGCGCTCGTCGATGCCGGCCAGCAGATCCTTCTGCTGACGCTGCATTTCGGCCACGTCGCGCGTGAGTTGCTCGTTCTGCCCGACCAGGCGGGCCATGTCGGCACGCAGGGTCTCGATCTGGGTCTGCAGATCCAGCAGGCTGCGGCGCAGCTGGGCGTTCTCTTCCGTGCTGCGCGCGGCCTGCTCGGCTGAGCGGTTTTCGGTGTCCTGACGCACACTGTCCACACGCTGGCGCAGGTCGAGGATGGCACGACGGGCCTCTTCGTCATCGAAAAGGCCCGCCTGCGCTACGGTGGCGCCGCAGGCGCACAGCAGCAGGGCTGCCAGGCGGAGGGTCTTGCGCATCGCAAAGTCTCCAGCGGGTGATCAGCGATAGCGGATTTCGGCGCGGCGGTTCTTGGCCCAGGCTGCTTCGCTGCTGCCCTGCTCGACCGGCTTTTCCTTGCCGAAGCTCACGGCCTCGATCTGGCTGTCCGCCACACCCAGCAGCACCAGCGCACGGCGCACGGCTTCGGCACGGCGCTGGCCCAGGGCCAGGTTGTACTCGCGGCCACCGCGCTCGTCGGTATGGCCTTCGATCACGACCTTGCGGCCGCGCTCGGCCTTGATATAGCCGGCATGCGCGTCGATCAGGGCCTGGAACTCGGGCTTGATGACGTAGCTGTCGTAATCGAAGTAGACCAGGCGGGACACATTGGCGATCGCTGCCTGGGACGCCTTGCCGTCATCGACCGGGGCGGCAACCGAGGTCTTGGCCACGACGCTGTCACCGGCGGTGGCGTTCGCACCGCTGGAGCGGTCCTCCACCGGGGGGTTGTCCAGGTTGACGGACGAGCAGCCGGCCATCACCAGGGTGAGTGCGCCCAATAGCGCGAGTTTCTTCATCGACATTTTTTACTCCTGTGGGATCGATCGTGAAATGGTAAAGGGTGTTCAGTTGGACGTTTTCTGGAACGGCCCCCAGTCGGGCTCCCGGATATCACCACCCTGCCCGGCCAAGCGGGCCTTGATTTTCCCGTCCAGGGTGGTGGTCATCAGGGCTTCGCGTTCCTGCTGTTTGGTCGCATAGAGAAGCAGGCGGCTGTTGGGAGCGAAACTCGGGTTCTCGTCGGCGCTGGTTTCGGTCAGGGCCGTGACATTGCCGGTCAACAACTCCATCACATGGAGTTTGAAAGCGCCGCTGACCCGGGAAATATAAGCCAGCCAGCGGCCGTCGGCGCTCAGCGTAGGGGAAATGTTGTAAGTGCCGGTAAACGTCACCCGCTCCGGGTTGCCGCCGGCGGCGGGCATGCGATAGATCTGCGGACTGCCACCGCGGTCACTGACGAAGTAGAGGAACTTGCCGTCGTGCGAATAGATGGGTTCGGTGTCGATGCTGGAGGACTGGGTCAGACGGCGCGGCTCGGCGCCCACGGTGGTCACGTCCAGCGTGTAGAGCTGCGAGCCACCGTCACGGCTCAGCGTCACGGCCAGGCTGCGCCCGTCGGGCGACCAGGCCGGCGCGCTGTTGGAGCCGCGGAAGTTGGCCACCAGACGGCGCTTGCCGCTTGCCACGTCGTGGATATAGACCACCGGCTTGCGAGACTCGAAGGACACATAGGCCAGTTGCCGGCCGTCGGTCGACCAGCTCGGGGAGATGATGGGCTCGGGGCTGGTCAGCGCGGGCTGGGCGCCCTCACCGTCGGCATCGGCCACCCAGAGGCTGTAGCGCTGCTCTGCCTTGGTGACATAGGCGATGCGGGTCGAGAAGACGCCCTTGTCCCCGGTGAGCTTCTCGTAGACGAAGTCGGCAATGCGGTGCGCGGCCAGGCGCAGATCGGCCTGGCTGACGGCATAACTCTGGCCGCCCAGGTCACGACCGGCCACCACGTCCCAGAGGCGGAAGCGCACGTCGTAACGGCCGTCGGCCAGGCGGGAGATGCTGCCGGCCACCAGGGAGTCGGCGCCGCTCTGGCGCCAGGGCACCAGGTCCGGGCGGGCGTTTTCGTCGAGCGAACCCGAGCGGGCCGCCACACTGCGGAACTGGCCGCTGCGCTCCAGATCGGCCTGCACGATGGCGCTGATCTTCTGGGGCGAGGCATCCTCGCCGCGGAAAGGCGCAAAGGCAATGGGCAACTGCGTCAGGCCCACGCCGGACACCTCCACCCGGAACTGGGCGTAGGCCGGCCAGGCGGCCAGCAGCGTGATCAAAGTCAACAGGTAGCGTCTCATCATTTTTTGCATTATCCCAGCCTTGTCATGACAACATCGTCATCCGGGCGGGCCTGAGCATAACCCGAGGCCGCACGCACGATGTCCGACTGTGCCCGCTCGCGGACCGTGCGGGCGTTCTGCGATTCCTGGTCGCGTGCGGCCTCCTTGTGCCAGAGGTGGAAGACCTCGGTCGCGCAGAAACCATTTTTGCGCGCCACGCCGGCATGGTGCAGGCGCAGCACAAAATCGGCGTCCTCGTGCCCCCAGCCGACGAAGGACTCGTCAAAACCGTCGATGCACTCGTAATCGCTGCGCCAGACACCCATATTGCAGCTGCGTATGCCCTTCCAGTAGAAGTCGGCATGCACCCGCCCGCGCCAGTCGGGCAGGCGCAGCAGATGGGTCAGCTTGCTGGCCCGGCCGCGCAGGCGCTGCCTCAGCCAGTAGAAGGCGCTGCGACCGCAGATCTGCTCGGCGCCCGAGATCACGCTGCGGGTCAGTTCGGGCGAGAGCAGCACGCGGCTGCCGTTGACGAAATGCCCGGTCGCGGCCAGCTGTTTGTGGCGGGCGATGAAATCCACCTCGGGGACGCAGTCGCCATCCATGAAGATGAGGTAGGCGTGGCGGGCGGCCGCCACGCCGCGGTTGCGGACCCTGGAGGCGGTGAAGCCGACGTCGGGATGCCAGACATGCGTCAGGCCCAGTTCACGGGCGACGGGGGCATCCAGGATGGTGCGGCGATGCTCTACACGCGAACCATCGTCCGCCACAATCACCTCGAAAGCCCGGTCGGTCTGCCGCGCCAGGCCCTGCAGCACGGCCAGCAGGGCGTCGCTGCGGTTATAGGTCGTGATGACCACGGAAACGGGCTCGGAGGGGCTCATTTTGAACTAGACTACACGACTGATATCGGCCCGCGCCACACAGGCGGGCCGCCGAATACTACCACCCCCGATGCGCCAAATTTCCGTCTACATCATCGCCTACAACGAGGCCGAAAAGGTCGCGGCCACCATCGAGAGCGCGAAGTGGGCGGACGAGATCATCGTGGTCGATTCCCACAGCACCGACGGCACACAGGACATCGCCACACGCTTGGGCGCGCGCGTCGTGCAGGTCGAATTCAAGGGCTTCGGTGACCTGCGCAATAAGGCCATTGCAGCCTGCACACACGATTGGATCTTCAGCATCGACGCCGACGAGCGCTGCACGCCCGAGGTGGCAGCCGAAGTGCGCGCCATCGCCAACGACCCGGATGCGCTGGACGTCTGGCGCGTGCCGCGGCGCAACTACTTCATGGGCCGCTGGATCCGGCATTCCGGCTGGTACCCCAACTTCCGCCAGCCGCAGCTCTTCCGCAAGGGCAAGATGAGCTACGACCTCAAGCCCGTGCACGAGGGCTACGTGCTGCACACTGACAAGCCCATCGGCACGCTGCAGAACGTGATCTGGCAGTTCCCCTTCAAGAACATGGCCGAGGTCATGCACAAGGCGAACCGTTATTCGAGCCTGGGGGCCGAGAAGATCGTGCACAAGCGGATCTCCATGGGCTCGGCCCTGGCGCACGGCATCTGGTCCTTCGTCAAGCACTATGTCTTCAAGCTCGGTTTCCTGGACGGCTGGGCCGGTTTCATGATCGCCCTGGGCAACTTCGAGGGCACCTTCTACCGCTATGTGAAGGCGCTGGAGATGCAGAAGGGTGAAGCCTGGAAGGCGCCCAGGTCACAGGCCCGCGCTCCCTGATGCCCCCGACCAATCGCTCCCTGTACCTGCGGCTGCTGTCCTACGTACGGCCGTACTGGAAAGCTTTTGCGCTGGCTGTGGTCGGCATGGTGGCCACCGCGGCAACCGAGCCGGTCTTCCCGGCCATCATGAAGTACCTGCTGGACAAAGGTTTCCAGACGAACGACCCGCGCATGGTCTGGCTGATCCCGGTGGGCATCGTGACCCTCTTTCTGGTGCGTAGTCTGTTCGTCTACTTCACCGGTTACCTGATGATGTGGATTTCCAGCCGTGTGGTCACCGATCTGCGGCGCGCCATGTTCGCCAAGCTGATCACCCTGCCCACGCAGCATTTCGACCAGCATTCGGCGGGGCAGTTGATCTCGCGACTGGTCTATGACGTCAGCCATGTCTCGGAAGCCGCCACCAGCGCACTGGTCACGATGGTCCGTGAATCCCTCACGGCGATCGCGCTTCTGGCCTATCTGCTCTACCTCGACTGGAAGCTCACCCTGATCACGCTGGCGATCGGCCCGGTCATTGCGTACACCGTGAAATCCTTCGGCAAACGCATGCGTGCGGCCAGCCAGAAGAGCATGCTGTCGATGCGTTTGATCTCCCACACCATCGAGGAAACGGTCAAGGCGCAGAAGGTGGTCAAGATATTCGGCGGGCAGGCTCATCAGGTCCAGCGTTTCGGCGACGCGACCGAGCAGTTTCGCCGCGCTCAGATGCGCGAGGCCATCCCCGCCTCCGCCACCACACCCATCACCCACATTGCGGCGGCGATCGCTGTGGCCGTCATCACCTACCTGGCATTGAGCCAGGCCACGGGCAAAGCGGGCGCCTCCGCTGGCGGTTTTGTCTCTTTCATCACGGCCATGTTGCTGCTGATTGCGCCGCTCAAGCAACTCACCACCATCAGCACGACCCTGCAGAAGGGACTGGCCGCTGCGGAAAGCGTCTTCGATCTGCTGGACACCCCCGAGGAGGCCGATGGCGGCACGCGTGTGCTTGGACAGGCCCGTGGCGACATCACTTTCGAGCAGGTCAGCTTCCGTTATCCCGGCGCCGAGCGTCTGGCACTGAACGACATCAGCTTTCATGCCGCAGCCGGGCAAAGCGTCGCACTGGTCGGAGCCTCCGGCGGCGGGAAGACCACCATCAGTGCGCTGATCCCGCGTTTTTATGCCGCCAGCGGCGGCAGGATCCTCGTGGACGGAACGGACATCCAGGACCTCACCCTGATGAGCCTGCGCCAGAACATCGCGCTCGTCAGCCAGGACGTGGTCCTGTTCAACGACACGCTGGAAGCGAATATCGCCTTTGGCACCCTGGGCACACACAGCCGTGACGACGTGATCAATGCAGCCCGGGCTGCCTACGCCTGGGAGTTCATCGAGCAACTTCCGGAGGGGCTGGACACGATGATCGGTGAAAATGGCGCCCGCCTCTCGGGCGGCCAGCGCCAACGTATCGCCATCGCGCGCGCGCTGCTGAAAAACGCCCCCATCCTGATCCTGGACGAAGCCACCTCGGCCCTGGACACCGAATCCGAGCGCCAGGTCCAGGCCGCCCTGGCGGTGCTGATGAAAGACCGCACCACCCTGGTCATCGCTCACCGCCTGAGCACCATCGAACATGCAGACCGCATCCTCGTGCTGGAGCAGGGACGCATCGTGGAAAGCGGCACGCACGCTGAGCTGCTCGCAAGCGGCGGCTATTACGCCAACCTCATACGCGTACAGACATGAACATCCCTATCCTCATGTACCACCAGATCGATGTGCCGCCGCCCAGCGGCACGCCGCTGCGTGGCCTGGTTGTGTCGCCTGGCTCGTTTGACCGCCAGATGCTGCTGCTCAAGTTACTGGGTTACCGCGGCCTGTCGATGCGGGATCTGGAGCCCTACCTCAAGGGTGAAAAAAAGGGCAAAGTCGTCGGCATCACCTTCGACGACGGCTACCAGAACAATCTGCACAACGCTCTACCGATACTGAAAAAGTTCGGCTTCACCGCCACCTGCTATGCCGTCAGCGGCATGATCGGCGGCACCAACAGCTGGGACCAAGGCCTGGTCGCCGAAAAACCTCTCATGAGCGAAGCCGACTGGGGGGCTTGGCTGGCCGGCGGCATGGATGTCGGCTCACACACCCGGACTCATGCGGACCTGAACGAGCTTGACCTCGTGCAGGCGCGTGAACAGATCGCCGACTCGAAGCGGGAACTGGAAAACACCCTGAGTTGCGAAGTGCGGCATTTCTGCTATCCCTATGGCCGCTTCGGTGTCGAGCACAGCCAACTGGCCCGGGAGGCGGGCTACGTCACGGCCACCACGACACGGCGCGGCCGTGTGCATGCGGGTGATGACCTGATGACGCTGCGCCGGGTGCTCGTGGCGCAAGCGACGCACGTACTGCATTTCTACTTGAAAATCCAGACTCAATACGAGGACCGTCGTGGTTGATTCATCTACTAATCTCTACGCTGACAAGACCAGGGAGTACTTCTCGCGGGCGCGAATGGAAATAGCCCCTCTGCTGCCGAAGGGGATCGTCTCCCCTCTGCGCGCGCTTGAAATCGGATGCTCCGAAGGGCACACACTCGAGTGGTTGAAAAAAATAGGCGTGTGCAATTGGACTGCAGGCGTAGAGCCCTATGCCGAATTGCGAGCAAGCCCGGGAGCTGTTGATCAATTCTTCAAATTGGACATCGAAAAAGCCTCGCTCAACCTCCCCCCCGCATCGGTTGACCTGATTTTGTGCTTGGATGTCCTTGAGCATCTTGTCAATCCTTGGGAGACTGTCCGCAGGCTTGATAACTTGCTCAGGCCGGGTGGTTTGTGGATTATTAGTATCCCAAACATCAGGAACTACCATATCCTCATGGACCTCGCATTCAACGGTCGGTTCGATTACACGGAGTCTGGAATTCTCGATCGTACGCATCTGCGCTTTTTCACGCGAAAATCGGCCATTGAACTCATCGAATGCAGTGGCGCCAAACATGTCATGACCATTACCGATGACGCCTCAAGATGGCAGAAGAAAATGCTCAAGGCACTCGGACTTGGGGATCTGCTTGCAAAGCAACTTATCCTGTCGGCTAGAAAAAGCGACGCACCTTACCAGCCATCAACCTGAAGCAGTCAAGCGATGGACTCTACTGTCGTACTTTATTGCAAGAGCTACAGGACCGATCTCAAACGTACTTGCAGATTGGCGAAAAGCATCGACGACTTCAATACGGAAAAAATTCCGTTTTACATCTCGATTCCTCAAAAGGATTTCGCCTTATTCAAGGAGCACTTGTCGGGACTCGATGTCAACCTCATCGAAGATGAGTCCATCATCCGAGCGAACCCTCGAATAGACGCCCAAAAGCTCGCTCAGCTTCCGGGCGGGCAATCGCAGCAGATCATCAAGTCCGAGTTTTGGCGCCTAGACATTTCCGACAGCTATGTCTGTCTTGACTCAGATTCCTTCTTTATTCGCCCATTCACGAAACGTGAATTTCTGTCAACGGATGGGACCCCGTACACCATCATTAACGAAGGTCACGATATTCTTGATCTGTCGCTCAGGACAGGAAAAACCGGCGTTATCGATGACTTCTTCAGGGAGTCCGAAAGTTTCAAGAAGATATTTGAAAGGAATGGCCCATCGTACAGCTATGGTCCGAATCCACTGATTTGGCACAAAGCTGTCTGGCAGAGCCTCGAAAAGAATTTCCTCGATACGCGTGGCATCAGCTTTCTGGAAGCGACGCTCATGAATGCTCTGGACGCAAACTGGTACGGAGAGGCATTGCTGAAGTACAAGGCAATTCCCATCATTCCCAGAGAGTCACTTTTCAAGGTCTACCACTACGCTTGGCAACTCGATATCGACAGTAGGAATCGGATCACCCCCAATGAACTTGCCAAGCTCTATTGTGGTGTGATCTATCAATCTGCCTGGGACCGCCAGATGGACTGGCCACGCGAGGCAGGCTCGCTGGGTTCGCGTCTCTCACGCCGCGTGAAGCGGCTATTTGGCAGGATTTAAATTACCGACTGCGCTTGCCTGGGTTCGACATGACGATAGCTGGCACTCAGTAGAGCGTAGGCCAAAACAAAGCCCTGCATTTCGAACATGTGATCACGAAAAACAGAGTCGGTCCAGGCGCGCAGCATCCAGAAAATCGACAGGGCAATCAGGACCAGTGCCCATTCATTCAGTTCAGAGTTGTCCCGCAGATGCATGAAGCCCTGGACGCAGAAATACGCCAGAACCCAGAAATAGAGCAGGACGCCCATCCATCCAATGGCAAGTGCCGTATCAACCCATCCATTGTGCGCATGCGCCAGTTTCAGAACCGGATCAGCACACTCCTGCCTCAACAGCTTTTCGAATGACTGCCTTGAGCCATCCAGGCCCCAAGGATGCTTGTAAGCCAATTCCAGACCCGCACGCAGTATCACTATGCGAGCGCCATCCCCATCACGCACCCCGGCGATGACGCGCTGCGCGCGTTCAGCAGGAGCAAAGCGTGAAGAAATCTCGGCTTCGATGGAAGCCGTCCCCTCGCATTCAATAAGGATCGGATCGCCCAGGAAGCCTGCTGCGAACTTGACGGTCATGTCCTGCCAGCGCGGGTCAACCTTGACCGCCACACCTATGACCGCCACGCTCGCCAGCAGCAAAGCTGCCGTGCCTCCCAATACATACCGCCGGGTCGCGCCGGCCTGGGTCAGCACCACCGCGAGAAAGACAAGCAATCCGCCCAGGACGGCAAATGCGAGCCCCGCGCGCGAGTACGCCAACGCCGGAGAAATGAGAGCGCAAGCCACGAGCAGCAGTGCCCAGAGCCGGTACCGCCTTTGGCCGGCGATCAGAGCCGTCATCAGCAGGACCACGGCCTGCCCGGCGGCATAACCCAGATCGGCATGATGACTTTCCCTCCCCCAGTAACCCCAGGGAATCTGGCCAGTCTGCAGTGCCTTCCAGGCCGCCAACGACAAGAAAACCAGCAGGGTCACGGAACTGACCAGCCCGAGATAAAACGCGGACCCTATATTTTTTTTGCGCAGCACCAACGCCGTACCGGCACCGGCCAGCATGGCCAGTATTCCGCGAGCCCACTGGCCTTCCAGGCTTTGCAATGCAACACGGTGATCGTCAGCAATGAATGGGAAAATCAGCAGATAGATCGCCCAGAGCAGAATAGGCAGGCCCAGGCGAAACTCAGGACGTATCTTTGGGAACTGCCAGACCAGGCACAGGAGCAAGGCCAGGAGGGCGACATTGCGTAGCGCAATGGTATCGGCCATGGGCAACACGGCGAGATAGATCGCCGCAAAAAGTCCGGTCCAGACTGCCGGATCGGATAGGCACGCTTTCAAAGCGTGCGTGCAACTTTGTTTTTCCATAACCATCTCTTGAAAAAGCTGCGCGGCGCATCACCGCTGAGCGCACCCAGCCGCAGTTGTCTCCTGGACTCGAGCAGGGGATTCCAGGAGCCGCCAGACTCCAATTGTTTGTAGGCCTGCAGCACCGCCAGATTGCCCAGGCGTGTATGTTCGAAGCGGGCCTCGGGATGCTTGGACTTCAGCAGCTTCTTGTTGCGTTTGATCAGTGCCCGCGCCGAGGGACTGGCCTTGAAAGTCGCACTGCCCACATGCAGGATGAACACATCCTCGGTGATCATCTGCCGGTAACCGGCCTTGGCCAGACGCAGGCTGAAATCGAAATCCTCGTAATAGCCCAGACCGAAATCCAGATCGAGGCCGCCGAGCCGGTCCCAGGCATCGCGCCGGATGGCGATGCAGAAGAAATCGCAGCGATAGGCCGGCATCAGCTGGTGCGCCGGGTTTTCGTTCAGCCACTGCCCGATCTGCAGCCAGTCTTCGTGCGTGGCACCTGGTTTCCACAGGCGTTGCCCGTTGCCTGCTGCATTGGTCACCGGCCCGAGCATGGCCACGTCGGCCGGAGCCTCGCGAACCGTACGCTTCAAAGCGTCCAGCGTGCTCATTGGGAAAACGGTGTCGTTGTTGACCAGCAGCAGCCAGCGGCCGCGTGCCTGCGCTGCCCCCCAGTTCATGCCTCCAGCGAAGCCACGATTGGTGTCGCTCAGCAGACATTTCACTTGTGGATGAGCCACGCACCAAGCGGCGGTTTTCGCGGCCGAATCGTCGGGCGACCCATTGTCGACGACCAGAACCTCGATCTCCGGGTCATCGAAGCAGGGCACCAGCGACTCCAGGCAAGCGCGCGTGGTCACATCGAAGTTGCGAAAACCGAGAACGACCAGGGACAGCAAAGGTGTCGTCACTCCGGGCTCCTCTTCAAATCAGCCACCCAGTCCAGCAGGCGCGCCACGGCAGCCTGGGTGGTGTAGGGACTGGTGCGATCGCTGTCTGGCAGGCCCGCACCGCACCAGCGGTCGAACAGCTGCACCAGTCCGCGAGAAAATTCAGACGCGCAAGCCTCTGCACCCTGTCCCGACTCGCCCGTCTGCACAACCACGTGGCCTTCGCCACGCAGCATGGCCGCCATCTGCGGATTGCGGTGCACCGTGGCCAGGATGGGACGCTGCATCCACAGGTATTCGTAGAGCTTGGAGGGGATGTATTCCTCGCAAATCGGCTCCTCACCGTGTAGCAGCAGCAGCACGTCCACGCCGCGCATGCGACGCAGGATCTGCTCGCGGCCACTTTGCCCCGTGATGGGATCGGCTTCGATGCGTCCCAGATGGCGCACACAGGCCCGCACCGGCGACAGCGCGAGCTTCGCCGCCGAGACGGCATCCAGCGGGCCACCCGTGACCTGCAGTTCGGTCGCGGCCACCAGGTCCGGTCGGCTCGCCTGCAAGGCTTCAAGCGCCAGGATGAAAGGCGTGAGATTGCGCGTGGCCGAGAGCGAGCCGAAATGTCCGACGATGAATTTCGAGTCCGGCTGGTAGGGCGGCAAGGTGCGGAACGGCGGGTCGATGCCCGGCAGCAGCATCTTGCCGCGCCCACCCAGCGCGGGGTGGCGTGCCCGCGCGCTGGCCAGGGCCTGCTCGGTGAACCAGATGGCCACGTCGGCTTCGCGGCAGATCAACGCCTCCACACGCGCCTGCATCTTCTGCTGCGCGGTATGCGGCGTGCTGCCAGGCGTGATGAAGGGGTCATGCACCTCGGCCAGCCAGGGGGTGCCCGTGGCGCGCTTCAAGGCCCGCCCGGCCAGATGGGCGGCAAAAGCGCCACCCGTGGAATAGATCAGGTCGAAGGGCTGCTGGCGCGCCAGCGCCCTGCCCGTGAGCCAGGCGCTGAACCACCAGGACCAGGAGCTTTCCACCGGGCGCAGCAGCTTCTCGATGATGAGCCCGGGCAGCAGCACGAGCGTAGCCAGGGTCATCAGCAGGCGGTAGGCGACAGGGTTGGCAAAGCGCCGGCGCAGCACATGTCGCAGCTCGAAACGCAAGCCGGCGGGCCCCGCAGGCCAGAGCTGGTGATGTTCCACCACCTTGTCCTTGCTGCCTGACACGCCGCTGAGCACCACAACTTCAATGCCGGCTTGGCGCAGGTGAGGGAGCTTGTCGGTGATGGTCTGGCTGGCGGCCCGGCCATCCATGTTGAAGGCATGGGCCAGGATGAGCCAGCGTTGCCGGGTGGGTTCAGTCATCAGGATAGGGCGGCGGCCTGCTGGTAAAGCGCTTCGTATTGTAGGGCGGCACTCTCCCAGGTATGGGCCCGAGCGAACTCCAGCCCGCAGTGGCGCAGCTTTGCGGCCAGTTCGGGCTGGTCGAGCACGGAACGCAGCAGGCCCGCCAGGGCCTGGGCATCACGCGGATCGTGCAGGAGCAGGGCTTCGTGCCGGTCCTGCAATTCGCGCGAGATGCCGCAATGCACCGGACCACTGACCACCACCGGCAGGCCGTGCGCCATGGCTTCGAGCACCACCATGGCAAAGCTGTCTTCCAGGGTGGGATGGGCCAGGCAGTCGGCCGCACGGTAGGCCGGGCCCAGCTCGTCCAGCGACCCCAGGAAATGCACCCGGGTCGCCACGCCCAGCTTGTCGGCCTGCTGCCGGTAGTGTGCAATGGGTGCCGGATTTCCGGCCACAGCCAGATGTACCTCGGCTGGCAGCTTGGCGAGTGCCTGCAGCAGCGCATCGAGCCCCTTGCGCTTGTAATCGTTGGCCACAAAAAGCAGCAGCGACGCATCGCTGGGCAGTTCCAGCTGGCGGCGCGCCATATTGCGTGTCATGGTGTCCTGCCGCAGATAGGTGCCCGGCGTGATGATCGCCAGGCGCTTGCGGCTGGCCGGATAGGCCTGTTCGCACTCGAGCTTGAGTGTCTTGGACGTCGCCACGATGACCCGCCCCGGCCTGCGCTTGAAACGCGCGCCTTCCAGGCAGACATAGGTGATCAGGCGCAGACTCAGGCACACCTTGAGCCAGCGCAGTGCGCGATCCAGGCCACGACGTCCGTGCAGCAGGTTGTGGCGCAGCGGCCGCACGTGCACGGTCTGGACCTGGCCATGCCAGGTGTTCTCGTGCGAATGCACCACATCAAAACCCTTGCGTGTGCGCCACCAGGTGGTGACGGCAAACAGCAGCTGGTTGATCCAGCGCGGCTTCTGGCTCAGGCAGAACACGGGGTGATAGTTCACCCCCTCCACGGGCTGGTTCGTTTCCTGCGCAAAAACATGGATCTCATGCCGTGCGGCCAGTTCCTGCGTGATGGCCACCGAATAGCTCTCGGCACCGCCGGCAGATCTGGAAAAAACGCGGTTGATGATGGCGATGCGCAAGCTGAGAATCCGGAAATCAGTAGCCTTGGAACAGGAAATCCAGCGCGGCGGTAATTTGTGCCTGCTCATTGGCCAGGGAAGCCGCCACAGTTTTCAGGACGCGCTGGGGCACGGCGGCCATCTTGGGCGTTTCCAGCAGGTAATCCTGATCCTCGATGCGAAGCACTGGGGTCAACCGCGTCGACAGTTTGACCTTGGGAAAATGCGCCAGACTTCTCAATGGAATCACGACCCTGCTGTCCAGACCATCCAGCAGATTACTCTGCACATCGAGGAGATAGGGGGTCGTACTGGCATGCTCACCAGGATTGGCGTACACATCAAAGCGGGCCATCAAAACGTTCTCCACTGGTCCAGCGGCAGTCCCTCGGCTTCGAGGGTGGCGTTGTAGGCCTCGATGAATCCCGCGTGCTCTTCCCGCCATCGCCGATTCTGTTCACGCCTCACGGCCTCACGCAAATACTGATCGCATAACTGAGAAACATTGAGGCGCAACTCCTTGGCTGCATCCAGCACCTCAGCGCTCAAGCTGAGGTTCGTCGCCCGCTTTCCAGCCGAACGTGTACGCGATAGACCTTCAGATGGTTTAGATTGGGGCATAGGCATCACACCCTCCATGCGCAGATTAATATGCGCATAGTCTATCACCATCAAACATGCGCATCAGAGCAGGACGATGTCGTACTGCTCCTGCCACATGGCGGCCTCGCTCTGCAGGGAGATCGGTTTGCCGATGAAGTCGGAGAGCCCCGCCAGGTGCTGGCTTTCCTCGTCCAGCAGCAGTTCGATCACCTGCGGTGCGGCCACCACCCGGAACTCGCGCGGGTTGAACTGGCGCGCTTCGCGCAGGATCTCGCGCAGGATGTCGTAGGCCACGCTGCGCGCGGTCTTGACGATGCCCTTGCCCGTGCAGCTCGGGCAGGGCTCGCACAGCATGTGGGCCAGCGATTCACGTGTGCGCTTGCGAGTCATCTCCAGCAGACCCAGCTGCGAGAAACCGCCCAGCATGGTCTTGACGCGATCCCGCGCCAGCTGCTTGCGGAACTCGGTCAGCACCGCCTCGCGATGGTCCTCGCGTGTCATGTCGATGAAGTCGGCAATGACGATGCCACCCAGGTTGCGCAGGCGCAGCTGGCGGGCAATGGCGCCGGCCGCCTCCAGATTGGTCTTGAAGATGGTGTCGTCGAAGTTGCGCGCGCCGACGAAACCGCCGGTGTTCACGTCGACCGTGGTGAGCGCCTCGGTCTGGTCCACGATCAGGTAACCACCCGACTTGAGCTCCACACGCCTGCCCAGGGCCTTGGCGATCTCCTCGTCAATGCCGAAGAGGTCGAAGATGGGCCGCTCGCCCTTGTAATGCTGCAGCTTGCCCACCGCGGCCGGCATGAACTCCATGCCGAAGGCATGCAGCGCTTCAAACTGTTCGCGTGAATCCACCTTGATGGACACCGTGTGCTCGCTCACCAGGTCACGCAACACGCGCTGCAGCAGGTTCAGGTCCAGGTGCAGCAGGGACTTCGGCGGCAGACGCATCGAAGCGTCCTTGATGCGGGCCCAGGTCTTGCGCAGGTAGGCGATGTCCTCGCCCAGCTCGGCATCGCTGGAGTCCTCGCCGTTGGTGCGCAGGATGAAGCCGCCGCCCTGCTCGCCCACCAGTTTCTGCAGGCGCGTGCGCAGCTCGTCGCGCTGGGCCAGCGGGATCTTCTGCGACACGCCAATGTGGTCGTCCTGCGGCAGGAAGACCAGCAGGCGCCCGGCGATGCTGACCTGGGTGGACAGGCGCGCGCCCTTGGTGCCGATGGGGTCCTTGATGACCTGCACCATCAACGCCTGGCCCTCGAAAACCTGTTTCTCGATCGGCACCTGAGGCTGCGATGCACGCGAGGCGCTGAGCGACTCGCCTTCGGCCGGTGGGTGCCAGACATCGGCCACATGCAGGAAGGCCGCCTTGTCCAGGCCGATGTCGATGAAAGCCGACTGCATGCCGGGCAGCACACGAGAGACCTTGCCCAGGTAGATATTGCCCACCAGACCGCGCTCGCTGGTGCGCTCCACGTGCAGTTCCTGCACGGCCGCGTTTTCCACCACGGCCACGCGCGTCTCCTGTGGCGACCAGTTGATCAGGATGTCTTCTTGTGGCACTTAAAACACCCCCAGGCTGCGCGCACTACGTGTCGCTACGCCCCCCCCCTTGCAGGGGGCGACACCAGCGGCCCGGCAGAGCCGGTTCCACGGTGTCCCTCGGTTTGGAAATCCGCTCTCGCTGGGTCGAAGGTTGAAAGTGAACATATTGACTGGCGGGGCTAGATCTTGAAGCCTAAGGACAAGAGCAATTGTGCCGTCTCGTGCATGGGCAGTCCCATGATGCCAGAGTAGGAGCCCGAGATGTGCGAGATGAAGGCGGCCGCCCTGCCCTGCACCGCGTACGCACCCGCCTTGCCCATGGGTTCGCCGCCGGCCACATAGGCGCTGATCTGCCGCCGGCTCATGGGAGCGAAGCTCACACGCGAAGTGCTCAGAACCTGCACCCGGCGGCGCGGGGTCCCGAGGGCCACGGCGGTCAGCACCCGGTGGCTGCGAGCGGCCAGCTCGCCCAGCATGCGGCGGGCATCGGCCGCATCGGCTGGCTTGCCGTAGATGGCGCGGCCCAGGGCCACGGTGGTGTCCGAACAGAGGACCGGCGCGGCCGGCAGGCCGCGGCGCCTCAGGCGCGCCAGCGCGGCATCCAGCTTGAGCTGGGTCACGCGCTGCACATAGGCGGCAGGCGCCTCGCCAGGCAGAACGGCCTCGATGCCTTCCGCGTCTTCATCCTTCCCAGGCAGCAGCAGTTCGTGGCGCACGCCCAACTGCTCCAGCAACTGGCGGCGGCGCGGGCTTTGGGACGCGAGATAGATAAATTTCCCGTTCGCCCTGAGCTTGTCGAAGGGCTCCAGGGCTTCGACGGGTTCAGCCCGAACGGAAGGGGTAGCGCGGCCGGTCATGAAGACTATTCCCGGTGATACGGATGGTTGGCGTTGATCGACCAGGCCCGGTAGAGCTGCTCGACCAGCAGCACGCGCACCATGGCGTGCGGCAGGGTCAGGTCCGAGAGGCGGATGCGTTCGTGCGCCGCCTGGCGAAACGCCGGATCCAGCCCGTCGGGGCCGCCGATGACCAGCGCCACGTCGTCACCACCGAGCTGCCAGTCCTTGAGCTTGGCCGCCAGGGCCATGGTGCTCAGCGTGGCGCCGCGCTCGTCCAGCGCGACGATGCGGGTGCCCTTGGGGATCGCTTCCTCGATGCGCTTGCGCTCGGCCGCCATCAATTGCTCCACGGTCCTGGAGCCGCGCGGTTCGGTCTTGACCGCCTTGAGTTCGGCGCGCAACTCCGGCGGGAAACGCTTGGCGTAGTCGTCCCAGGCCGTCTGCGCCCAGTCGGGCACGCGCTGGCCGACCGCGACGATCAGCAGCTTCACCGGGCCTTGCGGGTCGCCGCCTTCTTGGCCGGCGCCTTGGCTGCCCTGCTGGCCGGCCTGGCGGCGGTCTTGGCCGCCGTCTTCTTGGCCGGCGCCTTGGCCGCATTCACCTTGACGGTCTTGAGCGGGGCCCGGGCCGCGCTCTTCCTGGCTGGGGCCTTGGCCGTGCTCTTGCCGGCCGGGGCCTTGGCTGAGGCCGTTTTCTTGGCCGCCGGCTTGCCGGCTGCCTTCTTGCGGTCCTGCGCCTTCTTCTCCTCGGCCTTCTTCAGCTGGGCGCGCGAGGGATAGGCCTCGGCCACACCCTGCTTGGCGGCGCTGGCGCGCTTGAGGCTCCCGGTCTTGGCGGGGGCGGCGGCCTTGGCCGGCGCCTTCTCGGCCAGTTTGGCCGAGGGCTTGTCGGCACCGAACTTCAGGCGGATAGGCGTCTCACCCCAGAGATCTTCCAGGTGGTAATACTGGCGAATGGCCGGCTGCATGATGTGCACCACGGCCGCGCCACAGTCCACGATGATCCACTCCCCATTTTCCTCACCCTCCATGCGGGGCTTGGCAAAACCGGCATCGCGCACGGCATCGCGCACGCTGGCCGCCAGCGCCTTGGTCTGGCGGTTGGAGGTGCCCGAAGCCACCACCACACGCTCGAAGAGCGCCGAGAGTTTCTCGGTATTGAACACCTGGATGTCCTGGGCCTTCACGTCCTCCAGGCCATCGACGATGGCGCGCTGGAGCTTCTGGGTATCTTTCTTGGCAGCGGTTTCAGTGGTCATCAGGTGCTTTGATAGAGATTATGTTGTTCAATATAACGCGCAACGGCGGGGCTGACCAGTGGGGCGATGCCCTGCCGGCTGGCGACGCGGGTACGGATGCCGGTGGCGCTGATGTCCATGGCCGGCATCTGCAGCTTGCAAAAACGTCCGGTCATCTCGGGCGGCGGGACGAAGCGGGTTTCCTGGCCTGTCAGAAGATCCCGGTCAGCTACACAAATTATAGCAAGATGGACAATCTCCTTCCAATTCCGCCAGGTCGGCAGCACATCGGCCTGGTCCTTGCCCATGACCAGATGGAGATCGGCCTGCGGGTTTTCAGCCTGCAGTTCGCGCAGAGTGTCCAGGGTGTAGGAGGGGCCGGCGCGGCGGATTTCCCGGTCGTCCAGCCGCACCTGGGTCAGGCCCTCGAAAGCCAGCCGGCTCATGGCCAGGCGGTGTGTGGCATCGGTCAGCGGCCGGCTCTTGTGCCAGGCCTGGCCGGTGGGCAGCACGCGCAACTCGTCCAGCTGGAGCTGCTCGATGGCGGCCCGGGCCAGGGCGCGGTGCGCCAGATGCGGCGGATCGAAGGCGCCGCCGAACATGCCAAGTTTTCTGGGGAAGCTCTGCATTACTTGAATCCGTTCGGACTGAGCTCGTCGAAGTCCTGGTCGACGCGGATGCGGCGTTTCGACAGGCTCAACGCGAACGGGTGCATGGACATCATCGTGTAAGGAAGCAACACTCAGACCCAATCACGCCGCGGCAAAAAGCGGGTGTAGAGCCCGGCCTCGGGCGAACCCGGCGCAGGCTGCTGCTGGTAGGCCCAGCTCACCAGCGGCGGCATGGACAGCAGGATGGACTCGGTGCGGCCGCCCGACTGCAGGCCGAAGTGCGTGCCACGGTCCCAGACCAGGTTGAACTCGACGTAACGGCCCCGGCGGTAGAGCTGGAAGGCGCGTTCGCGTTCGCCATAAGCCAGCGATTTGCGGCGCTCCACGATGGGCAGGTAGGCGGCCAGGAAAGCATCGCCCAGGGCGCGCAGCATGGCGAAACTGCCCTCGAAACCCAGCTCGGAGAAGTCGTCGAAAAACACGCCGCCGACACCGCGCTGCTCATTGCGGTGCTTGAGGAAAAAATATTCATCGCACCAGGCCTTGAAGCGCGGGTACTTGTCCTCGCCAAAAGGCTGCAGCGCATCGCGGCAGACCGTATGGAAATGCACCGCGTCTTCCTCGAAGCCGTAATAAGGGGTCAGGTCCATGCCGCCGCCGAACCAGCAGACGTCCTGACCATCTTTGCCCTTGGCCGCCAGCATGCGCACGTTCATGTGCACGGTGGGCACATAGGGGTTGCGCGGGTGGAAGACCAGGGACACGCCCATGGCCTCGAAGGGCGCGCCGGCCAGTTCGGGGCGGTGCTGGGTGGCCGAAGGCGGCAACTTGAGGCCCTGCACATAGGAAAAACCGCAACCGGCCCGTTCGAACACCGGGCCGTTCTCCAGGATCATGGTCAGGCCCTGGCCCTGCAACGGTTCCCCTGGTTCCTTCTGCCAGGCATCGGCCAGGAAGCTGCCGCCGTCGATGGCGGTGATGGCCTCGGTGATGCGCTGCTGCAGGTCCTGCAGGTAGTCGCGCACGGTGTGGACGTTGGAGGCCGGAGTCGTCATGGCGTTACTTCACGATGGTTTCGCTGCGTGGCACGGTGGCGTCGAGCAGGCGGATGGGCGCGGCGTTTTCGGGCCGGCAGCCGACGGCCCCTTCCAGGGCCGTCGCGATACGCGCAAAGTCGGTGGTCTCGTCGCCGCTCAGGCGCAGGAAGCTGCGCACCGTCACTTCACGCCCGGCGTAATTGACCTTCACCAGCGCCAGCGGCACACCGGCCTGCACCGCCGTGCGGTAGAAGCCGCTGCGCCAGCCCGGAATGTACTTGCGCGTGCCTTCAGGGGCCAGCGCCAGCCAGAAATATTCGCCGCGCTCGCGCGCCGTCTGCATGCGGGCCGCGGTGTCGCTCACCACACCCTTGGCACTGGTGCGCTCCACCGGAACGCCGCCGAGGTAGCGCATCCAGTGCCCGAAAACGGGAACACGGAACAGGCTGTCCTTGCCCCAGAAACGCACGGGAATGCCGATGGTCCATTTGACGATCAGCAGGTTCACAAAATCCCAGTTGCTGGTGTGCGGATAGACCGCCAGCACACCCTGCAGGCCGGGCAGGCCCTCGAAATGCACGGACCAGCCCATGCGTCGCAACAAGCAGCGCGCCAGTGCGCTGCCGCGGAATTGCACCGGATGGGGCGGTGGGAAGTCGTTGGGGATCATCCCTTGATGGCGCGGAAGCCTATGTCGCGGCGGTACTGCATACCGTCGAAGCGTATGCCCTGCGCCAGCTCGTAGGCGCGCTGCTGGGCCTGCTTGGTCGTGTCGCCCAGGGCCGTCACGCACAGCACACGACCACCCGTGACCTGCACCTGGCCGTCCTGCAGCGCGGTGCCGGCATGGAAGACCACGCCCTCCTCCGTGTCGGCCGGCAGGCCGGTGATGACGTCACCCTTGCGCGGGTTCATGGGGTAACCAAACGCGGCCATGACCACGCCCAGGGCGATGCGGCGGTCCCAGTCCAGCTCGACCTGGTCCAGCTTGCCATCGGTGGCCGCCAGCATCACGTCCACCAGATCGCTCTTGAGTCGCATCATGATGGGCTGGGTCTCGGGGTCACCCATGCGGCAATTGAACTCCAGGGTCTTGGGCTGCCCCTGGGCGTCGATCATCAGGCCCGCGTAGAGGAAGCCGGTGTAGGGAATGCCGTCTTTCTCCATGCCGCGGATGGTCGGCAGGATGATCTCGCGCATGGCGCGCGCATGCACCTCGGGCGTGACCACGGGCGCGGGCGAATAGGCGCCCATGCCGCCGGTGTTGGGACCCCGGTCGGCGTCGAGCAGGCGTTTGTGGTCCTGGCTGGTCGCCAGGGCCACCACGTTCTTGCCGTCACACAGAACGATGAAGCTGGCCTCCTCCCCCTGGAGGAATTCCTCGATGACGACACGCGCCCCACCCGCGTTGTGGCTGACACCCAGCTTGTTGTCCAGCAGCATGAAGTCGATGGCCTCGTGCGCCTCGGCCTTGTTCATGGCCACGACCACGCCCTTGCCCGCGGCCAGGCCGTCGGCCTTGACCACGATGGGCGCGCCCATCTTGTCCACATAGGCATGGGCCGCCACCGGATCGGTGAAAGTGTCGTACGCGGCCGTGGGAATGCCGTGGCGCTTCATGAAGGCCTTGGAGAAGGCCTTGGAAGATTCGAGCTGCGCCGCCGCCTGGGTGGGTCCGAAGACGCGCAGGCCGTGGGCACGGAACTCGTCCACCACGCCGGCCGCCAGCGGCGCCTCGGGACCGACCACCGTCAAAGCTATCTTTTCCTGCTGCGCCCACTCGCGCAGGGCCTGCCCATCCGTGATGGGCAGATTGACCAGGCGCTTGTCGCGCGCGGTACCGCCATTGCCCGGCGCAACGTAAACCATCTGCACCTTGGGGGACTGGGCCAGTTTCCAGGCCAGCGCGTGTTCGCGGCCACCGCCGCCAATGACGAGTACTTTCATATCAACCTTTACCTACTGCCTGTCATGCAGGCCAACAGAGTCTAAAACCCAGCGGACACCGTGGAACCGGCTTTGCCGGGCCACTGGTGTCGCCCCCTGCAAGGGGGGTGGCAGAGCGACACGAAGTGCGCGCAGCCTGTGGGTGTTCAATCAAAGCGCTGCGTTGTGGAAAACATCCTGCACATCGTCCAGGTCTTCCAGGACGTCCAGCAGCTTCTGCATCTTGGCGGCATCGTCGCCGCTGAGTTCTATGGTGTTTTCGGGGCGCATGGTCACGCCGGCCATCTCGGCCTTGAGGCCGGCAGCCTCCAGCGCGTTCTTCACGGCCTCGAAATCATGCGGCGTGGTCAGCACCTCGATGGCGCCGTCCTCATCGCTCACCACGTCCTCGGCGCCGGCTTCCAGCGCCACTTCCATGACCTTGTCTTCATTGGTGCCCGGGGCAAAGATCAGCTGGCCGCAGTGCTTGAACTGGAAAGCCACCGAGCCTTCGGTGCCCATATTGCCGCCCTGCTTGGAAAAGGCGTGGCGCACCTCGGCCACGGTGCGCACGCGGTTGTCGGTCATGGTGTCGACGATGATGGCCGCCCCGCCGATGCCGTAACCCTCGTAGCGGATCTCGTCATAATGCACGCCTTCCTGGTTGCCAGTGGCCTTGTCGATGTTGTACTTGACGCGGTCGGCCGGCATATTGGCGGCCCGGGCCTTGTCGATCGCCAGGCGCAGGCGCGGGTTGGCGGCCGGGTCGCCGCCACCGGCGCGGGCCGCCACGGTGATTTCACGGACGATGCGGGTCCAGATCTTGCCGCGTTTTTCGTCCTGCCGCCCCTTGCGGTGTTGGATATTGGCCCATTTACTGTGTCCAGCCACGGGGAGTCCTCTGATTTTGTTAGGCTATAAAGCCTGAGATTGTACTTTTAGGGATATCCATGGCCGACCCCATCCTGATTGCGCAGCACGGCGATGTGCAATGTTTCCTGCGCCCCGACAAGGCCAATCGCCACGGCCTCATCACCGGCGCCACCGGCACCGGCAAGACCATCACCCTGCAGACCCTGGCCGAGGGCTTCTCGCGCATCGGCGTGCCGGTCTTCCTGGCCGACATCAAGGGCGACCTGACCGGCATCTCGCAGGCCGGCAAGATCGGCGACAAGCTGGCCAAGGTGCTGGCCGAACGCGGCCTGAGCGCCCCCCCATCCCAGGCCTGCCCCACCACCCTGTGGGACGTGTTCGGCGCCCAGGGCCATCCCGTGCGCGCCACCGTCAGCGACCTGGGCCCCCTGCTGCTGGGCCGCATGCTCAACCTGAACGAGACCCAGGAAGGCGTGTTGCAGCTGGTCTTCAAGATTGCCGACGACCAGGGCCTGCTGCTGCTGGACCTCAAGGACCTGCGCGCCATGTGCCAGCACGTGGGCGACAACGCCTCGCAATTCACCACCCAGTACGGCAACATCAGCGCGGCCAGCATCGGCGCCATCCAGCGCGGCCTGTTGCAGATCGAGAGCCAGGGTGGCGACAAGTTCTTCGGCGAGCCCATGCTCAACATCGCCGACTTCATGCAGACCGTGAATGTGGCCCCCCAGACGCCTGCGGCGTCGGCCCCCCGAGGGGGCGCTGCGTCATCTGGGGGCGGCCCGGCGATGACGCAGGCCCACGGCGTGGTCAACGTGCTGGCGGCCGACAAGCTCATGAATTCGCCGCGCCTCTACGCCACCTTCCTGCTCTGGCTGCTCTCCGAACTGTTCGAGCAGCTGCCCGAGGTCGGTGACCTGGACAAGCCCAAGCTGGTGTTCTTCTTCGACGAGGCCCACCTGCTTTTCAACGACTCGCCCAAGGCGCTGCTGGAACGCATCGAACTCGTGGTGCGCCTGGTGCGTTCCAAGGGCGTGGGCGTCTATTTCGTCACGCAGAACCCGCTGGACATCCCGGACACCGTGCTGGGCCAGCTGGGCAACCGCGTGCAGCACGCGCTGCGCGCCTTCACCCCGCGCGACCAGAAGGCCGTCAAATCCGCTGCCGAAACCATGCGCCCCAAGCCCGGCCTGGACATTGCAGCCGCCATCACCGAGCTGGGCGTGGGCGAGGCCCTGATCAGCCTGCTCGACGAAAAAGGCCGTCCCAGCCTGACCGAGCGCGTCTACGTGCTGCCCCCGGGCAGCCAGATCGGCCCGGTCGCACCGGAGCAGCGTCAGGCCCTGCTGGCCAACTCCGTGGTGGCCGGTGTCTACGAAAAAACCGTGGACCGTGAGTCGGCCTTCGAACGTCTGGCCAGCCGCACCCAGCAGAAACAGGCCCAGGAAAAAGCGACGGGCGAAGCCACAGCCGCAGAAAAATCCGGCGGGGGCGGTCTGCTCGACAGCCTGGGGGGCATGCTGGGCGGCGGCGCCAGGGGCACACGCGCCAGCGCGGGCGAGCAATTGATCAAGAGCGCGGCCAGTTCGATCGGCCGCGAGGTCGGGCGTCAGATCATCCGCGGGGTGCTGGGTAGCATACTGGGCGGGGGCAAGCGGCGGTAACAGCGCCCCACGGACACCAGCTGCAAGTGGTAGATTCCGCCCCACTGCCCTCCCTGCGAGCAAGAGACAAGCTGCTGTTCCTAAGGAGTCCCCGACGTGCCCACCTCGCCCCCCAACCCGCGAGCATCCGGCAATGCCCAAAAGGCTGGCGTGATCAGCGCCCAGGACACGATCGACTGGCGCATCAAGGAACTGCGCGCGTTCGATCCATCCCGGATCCATGATCGCTGGGACCCAAGTCTTGAAAGCCTGAAAAAAAGCATCAATGACGCCTTGGCCGAGGTCTTGGGAAACAACTCGCTCGACTACAAGAAATTCGAGCTTGAAGCATTCGATGCGACGCTGCCCTCGGATTTCGGCGGCCGCTATTCCACCGAAGAATTACAGCAGGCGGTCAAGGAAGGCCTGGAGAAGGCCATCGTCAACCTCAAGCGCGTGAAAGTCCTGCTGGACGNGCACCAGCACCAGCACCAGCACCAGCACCAGCACCAGCACCAGCACCAGCACCAGCACCAGCACCAGCACCAGCACCAGCACCAGCACCAGCACCAGCACCAGCACCAGCACCAGCTGTGCCCACTGTCCGCCCCGCCAACACCGCATCCGACAAGAATGTCCGCGTTGCCGTCATCTGCCACCACGATGTTCAGGCCCGCGACGCGGCCTCGGGTTTCATCGAGCGACTGGGACTGCAGGCAACGGTCCTGCCCGAGGCGCCCAAGCCCACGGATGGCGAATTCCTTGATCGACTGCAAGGTCTGCGCAACCTGGATTTCGCCGTCATCCTTTTGCCGGCGAATGCCCTGGACACGGCTACCGCGGCAAGCAAGTTACTCCCGCGGGAACTGCTGCTGGAACTTGGTTATTTGCTGGGCGCCCTGGGCCGGGCTCGCATCTGCTTTCTGTTATCGGGCAATGTGGCAAGAACACTTCCGTGGAACGACGTCGTGGGTTTGCCCATGGATGACGCAGCCTTATGGCACCTGCTGCTGGCCCGTTCCATGAAACAGGCCGGATTGGACGTGGACCTGAACCGGGCCCTCTGATCACTGCCCGTCCAGACGCATTCAGCGCTCGCGATCAAGGGCTCAAAAGCACGCCACGAGATCGGCAGCAGATCATCCCGGGGCAGGGAACACCCAGGGCGACGGGAAGAGAAAGCGGCCACGGGGCACCTCCGCTTCGCCAGGCGGTGCCAACCTGAACAACCGGAGCCCTCCCCCATGCGGCGTCCAGCCCGGCTCCCCAGTTCATGGGATGGCGCTTGCTGGAATGGAGGCAGAGACTCTCTCACACCCATTGCGTTCGACTTCGCTTGAGCGAAATGGCCTCGCAGAGCACCACGGCGGCCGCCTCCCGGAGGGCAGGACTCAAAAATATGCCGGGTTATTGCGATATCAGCTGTCACCCATCTATGGAGCCTTATCGTGAAAACACTTTTCCGACATCTGCTGCATTTCAGCCTGCTCATTTTTGCCCTGGTATCAACGCCTGTCCAGGCATTGGACTCATCCGACGGTGGCTGCACCGAGACCGACGGTTCATGGACCTGCACCGGCGACGTCATCGTTGTCACGGGCTCGTCAGACACCTTTGGCTGCAGAAAGAACCCCGCCAACTGTCTTCCCCCTCCCCCTCCACCGCCGCCTGGAGGCGGGGAAAGCGGAGGGGCCGGCCCGGGCCACGGGATTGACGTCAAGGACCGCGAAACATCCCTTGAAAATCAACTTCGCTCCATGGACTGCGCCGACCTCAAGGAGCAGGAAAGTCTCTACGCGTCCTACGTCAACATAGAAAACCAGATTCTTGCGCAGCAAAAGCAGAACCTGACGGAAGCGGAAGGCCAGATTGGCAGCGACTTCTATTCTCAAAAGGAACTGGACAGTCTGGAGCAGATCAAGAACCTGAGTTGCAGCACCTATGACATGAGCAAACAAGCGCGGCTCAACAAGCCTCGTGAATGCATCGAAAGACCGGGCAAGCCCCCCATCTGCAGAACGCCCTCCCCGAGCGCAGGGGAGCTACAGCAGCTCCAGCAATGCCGCAGCGATCAACGCGACCTTTCAACCCGTCAAAATGGTCTCGCTGAATGGAAGAATCGGAAAGCCGCCGCAGAAGCGGGCGTCCAGAAATGGACGGCCAGCGCAAATCACACGAAATCCATGCTGAGCAAGATTCGGGCCGAAATGCGCCGCAAGAAGTGCACATCCTAGGCAAACACGCTCTTCCGAACTGATCGGCGGAGTATCAAGAGAGAAGAGAGGCGGCATGCATGCCGCCTCTCTTGCTTACTGCGCCACCCATCCCCCATCCATATTCCAGGCCGCCCCCCGCACATTGTTGCCGGCGGGTGAGCAGAAGAACACGGCGAGCTCACCCAGCTCCTCCGGGGTGGTGAACTGCATGGACGGCTCCTTCTCGCCCAGCAGCAGCTTCTTGGCTTCCTCATTGGAGATCTTGAGCGCGGCGGCCTTGGCGTCCACCTGTTTCTGCACCAGCGGGGTCAGCACCCAACCCGGACAGATGGCGTTGCAGGTCACGCCCGTGGTGGCGTTTTCCAGCGCGGTCACCTTGGTCAGTCCGATCACGCCGTGCTTGGAGGCCACGTAGGCCGACTTCTCGGCCGAGGCCACCAGGCCGTGCGTGGAAGCCACGTTGATGATGCGGCCCCAGTTGGCTGCGCGCATGGCCGGCAGGGCCAGGCGCGTGGCGTGAAAGGCGCTGGTCAGGTTGATGGCGATGATGGCATCCCAACGCTCGGTGGGAAAGTCCTCGATGCGCGCCACGTGCTGGATACCGGCGTTGTTGACCAGAATATCGACACGGCCGCGCCCGAACTGCCCGGCGGCGAATTTCATCATGTCCTCGATCTCGGCCGGCTTGCTCATGTCGGCGCCGTGGTAGGCCACCTTGACGCCCAGAGCGGCGATCTCTGCCTTGGGACCCTCGACGTCGCCGAAGCCATTGAGTACGATGTCGGCGCCCTGGCGGGCCAGGGCCTTGGCGACCCCCAGGCCGATGCCGCTGGTGGAGCCGGTGACGAGAGCTGTTTTACCTTTGAGCATGCTGATATCTCCGAAGCAGTTGAGGACTGTACGTTTGAATTAGGATGATGCCAAGTGCACCCGATGAACTGATTTCACCATGTCCGAGCCTACGCTGAACTACGTAACTTGTCCCGACGCCACCGGCGGCCACCGGATGGCCTGTTGGCAATGGGGCCGCCCCGAAGCGGGGCATGTGGTGGTCTGCGTGCATGGCCTGTCGCGCCAGGGGCGCGATTTCGATACGCTGGCCCAGGCCCTGTGCGAGCGCAGCGGCGGTAGCGTGCGCGTGGTCTGCCCCGATGTGGCGGGACGCGGGCAGAGCGACTGGCTGCGTGATCCCATGGGCTACCAGATTCCCGCCTATGCGGCCGATATGGGCGTCCTGCTGGCCCAACTGCAGGCGACCACGCTGGACTGGGTGGGCACCAGCATGGGCGGGCTGATCGGCTTGGTGCTGGCCGGCCAGCCTCATCTGCCATTCAAGCTGCGCAAACTCGTGCTCAACGACGTGGGCCCGACCATCTCCTGGCAGGCCATCCAGCGCATCGGCGAATACCTGGGGGTGCCGATCCGTTTCACGTCCGTCGAACAGGCGGCCGAAGCGCTGCGCCTGATCTCCGCGGGCTTCGGACCGCACACACCCGAGCAGTGGCTGGCGCTGACCCGGCCCATGCTCAAGCCGGCCACCGACGGCAGTGGCGGCTTTGCACTGCATTACGACCCGGCGATCGCCATCCCCTTCCGCAGGCTCACGCCGGAGAGCTCAGCCCAGGGGGAAGCCGTGCTCTGGCAGCTCTACGACGCCGTCCACGCCGAGACGCTGCTGCTGCGCGGCGCCGACTCCGATCTGTTCGCGCGTGAGACCGCCTCGGCCATGACACAACGCGGCCCGCGCGCACGCCTGGTCGAATTCGCCGGCATCGGCCACGCCCCGACCCTGGTCGCCGCGGACCAGGTACAGACCGTCTGCGATTTCCTGCTCGGCGCCGGCTCCTGAGTCCCCGATGAAAAGCCACGCCTCCGAGCTGCCCGGCAGCGAGCCCCGTTCTCCGCTGCTCGCCGTCACGGCCCACAGCCTGCCCGAGCAGGCCCACGCCCTGGCACGCGCGCGCGCTTTCGCCGAACCCCTGCTGGCCAGCGAGACGCTGGACACCAGTGAGAACACGCTGACCCATGCCGATGCGGTGGCGACCATCCTCAAGGCCATCGGCGGCTCCGAGGCCATGCAGGCCGCCTGCTACCTGGTGTATGCCTGCGGCCACCTGAACAAGCCGCAGGAAACCATCACCAAGGCCTTCGGCGAGAGTTATGCCGAACTGGCCGTGGAAACCACCAAGCTGGTCCAGGTGCAGCGCCAGGCGCGCGCCGCCCAGCTGGCGGCCGAACGCAGCGGCGCGCCCGTGCCCATGGCCCAGACCAGCGCCATGCAGACCGAAAACGTGCGCAAGATGCTGCTGGCCTTCTCGCGCGACCTGCGCGTGGTGCTGCTGCGCCTGGCCTCGCGCCTGCAGACCCTGCGCTACTTCGCCGCCACCAAGCAGCCGGTGCCGCCCGGCCTGGCGGCCGAGTCGCTCAACGTGTTCGCGCCCTTGGCCAACCGCCTGGGGATCTGGGAGATCAAGTGGGAGATGGAAGACCTGTCCTTCCGCTTCCTGGAGCCCGGCACCTACAAGCAGATCGCAGGCCTGCTCGATGAAAAACGCATCGAGCGCGAGGACTACGTGCTGAGCTTGCGCGAACGGCTGGAGGTCGAGCTGCGTGCGCAGGGCGTTCCGGCCCAGGTGCAGGGCCGGCCCAAGCACATCTACAGCATCGTCAAGAAGATGCGCGGCAAGTCCCTGGACTTCGACCATGTCTACGACGTGCGCGCGCTGCGCATCATCGTGAAGTCCGTGCCCGACTGCTATGCGGCGCTGAGCTGGGTGCACAGCCAGTTCACACCGGTGACCGAGGAGTTCGACGACTACATCGCACGACCGAAGGCCAACGGTTACCAGTCCCTGCACACCATCGTGCGCGACCGCGAAGGCCGGGCCATCGAGATCCAGATCCGCACCCAGGCCATGCACGAACACGCCGAACACGGCGTGGCCGCGCACTGGGCCTACAAGGAAGCCGGCGCCAAGGGTTATTCGGGTGTCACGGCCGACAGCAGCTACGACGCCAAGATCGCCGTGCTGCGCCAGCTGCTGGCCTGGGAGCGCGATCTGTCGGGCCCGCAGCAGGCCCAGGGCGTGTTCGAGGACCGCATCTACGTGCTCACGCCCGACGCCGCCATCGTCGAGCTGCCCCAGGGCGCCACCGCGGTGGACTTTGCCTACAGCGTGCACACCAACCTGGGCCACCGCTGCCGCGGCGCGCGCGTGGACGGTGTCATGGTGCCCTTGAATACGGCCCTGAAGAACGGCCAGACCGTGGAGATCGTGGCCGCCAAGGAAGGCGGCCCCTCGCGCGACTGGCTCAACACCGAGCTGGGTTTCATGGTCAGCCCGCGCGCGCGCTCCAAGGTGCGCGCCTGGTTCAATGCCCAGGCCACGCATGAGACCATCGCACGCGGCCGCGAGGCCGTGGAAAAGCTGCTGCAACGCGAAGGCCGTACCGCCATCAAACTCGACGACCTGGCCGGTCAACTGGGCTTCGCCTCGGCCGACGCCCTGTTCGAAGTCGTGGGCAAGGACGAGTTCTCGCTGCGCAGCATCGAGGCCGTGTTGCGCCCGGTCGAGCCGACGGCGCCAGCGGACGAGCAGGCCCTGCTCAAGAAATTCAAGGGTGGGAGCAGTGCGCGCGGCGGTGTGCTGGTGGTCGGCGTCGATTCGCTGCTCACGCAGCTGGCCAAGTGCTGCAGGCCGGCGCCGCCCGACGAGATCCGCGGTTTCGTCACGCGCGGCAAGGGGGTCAGCGTGCACCGTGCCGACTGCAGCAATCTGCACCAGCTGGTGGTCCAGCACGGCGAACGCGTGATCGAGGTCGAGTGGGGTGTTCCCAAGGGCGGCGAGGCCCCGCTCTACCCGGTGGACGTGTCCATCGAAGCTTCCGACCGCCAAGGCCTGCTGCGCGACATCCTGGAAGTCTTCTCCAAGGAAAAGCTCAACGTCGTGGGTGCGCAGACGCAGACGGTCAAGGGCGTGGCGTGGATGACGCTGACGGTGGAGATTTCGGATTCGGGGCGGCTGGGGAAGGTGCTGGCGACTGTGGCGGGTTTGGCGGGTGTGCGGACGGCACGGCGGCGTTGATTTTGTCCTGCCGCGGTCTGGGATGGGGCGGCATGGTCGGGATGAGCGCCCGACAGCGGATTGGTCTCGGGCTTCACCCTGGCGCGCGGGGCCAGGACCCCGGTCTATACAGGCACGCCGGCAGGGGCGAATCGAAACGCAGGTCAGTTCGACTGCTTGAACGCCATCACCGCCTGATTGCGCAGCGTGCGCAAGAGCGCCAGTTCCCTTTCACCCAGCTGCAGTTCACCCGCTTCACCCTTGTCGGCGTAGATCAGGCCGAAGGGGGCGCCCTTGATCACCAGGGGCAGCAGCAGGAAGGTCGGCGCATGGACCGCCTGGCGGTACCAGGCCGGCAGGCGTTCGGCCACCCGCGCCTCGGTGGCGTCGCTGATCATGGTGTCGGCGCCCTTGCTGCAAACGGCGGAGAACAGGTCGCTCTTCTCCGGGTTCAGCGGAATGCGGAAGGACTTGACGATGCGCTCCACGCCCGGACCCAGGCCGAAGCGCCCCGTCAGCGCATCCTGCTTGGCATCACGCATGCAGAACACGATCTGACGAAAACCCATGGCGCGTAACATGGTCTCCAGGATCATGCGCAGGATGTCAGGCAGCTTGAAATCCTCGACCATGGCGTTGGTGATGTCCTGGATGCCCGCGGCCAGCATCTCGGCCACGCGCTGGGAATCCCGGGCCAGGGCGGCGATCTGCTCGGGCGTCACGGGCTGGGTGGCGTGCAGTTCGAAGGAACCCACCGAAACGTGGAAAGCATCGTCTGCCACAGCCGGCTCGTGCAGGGTCACGGTGCGGGGCGTCGCGCCGCCGTTGGGACCTGTCTGCAGCAGACGGGCGGCCAGCGAGTCGGGCGCCACTTTGAAGTCCATGGCGCGCGCCAACTCGGCCAGCTTGTCGCGTGCGCGCTGGGTCGCGGCCTCCATGCCCTTGTGATCGATGCCGATGCCACGCGCGTAGCGCTGGCCCACCTGGGCCACCTGGGCCTGTGCGGACCTGGGCTCGGTGTGCAAGAGGGCATCGGCCATTTCGTTCGAAGCCAGCGCAATCCAGCGCAGCCGGTCCCCAAGCTCCTTGGGCGGTGTCGACGGTGGGGAGCCGGACGGTTTTCGTATGCAGTGCTGGATGCTCTCGGGCAGGTTCCAGGCCCTGCTGATCCCCACGCCCAGCTCCTCGTAGTTGATGCCCAGCACGGTGATGGCGGCGCTGTCCTCGGACACGGGTTCCTTGCCGGACATCAGGGCGCGCACGGCGCGCGCTTCTTCGGGGAAATAGTATTCGGTCAGCAGCCGCCCCAGGTTCTGGAACATGGCGCCCAGAAAGGCCTCCTCGCCCTCGCTGCGCACGGGGCTGAGTTCGATGGCGATCGCACCGGCCATCAGCGAGCGCAGGAATTCCTCCTTCAGCAGGCTGGCATGCGTCTTGTCCTGCATGTGCTCCAGCAGCACCAGGCTCAGCGCCATGTTGCGGATGCCGTTGAATCCCACCAGTGTGACCGCGCGCGACACCGTGCTGATGGGTCCGCCGCGCGCGTACTGCGCGGTGTTGACCAGACGCAGCAGCTTGTTGGTCAAAGCCACGTCCTTGAGGATTTCGTTGGTGAGGGTGGCCACGCTCTCGCGGTCCGAGCTGGAAATGCTCTGGATGCGTACGATGGAGCCCGACATGGCCGGGAAATCGCTCTTGTGGCGCATGCGCCGCAACAGGAACTCCACCGTCCCGTTGTGGCTGTCCCTGCCAGGATCGGTCAGGGGCGTCGTCACCGGCCGCAGCCACTTCTTCAGTTCATCACGGAACACCTGGGCCGAGGGGTGGCGCTGGCGCGGGTCGCGCATCAGACCACGCAGCAGCATGGCGCGCAAGGTGTCGTCAGCCTCGCTGCCCAGATCCGCCGGCAGTTGCAGGTCCTCCAGCGCCACGCGCTGCATGGCGCGCCAGGGGTCGCGCTCGTCGATCAGGCGCCGCCCGCTGAGCGCCTCGACCAGGACCACGGCGGCGGAAAAAAGATCCATGGCCGGCGTGGGCGGTGCGCCGGTGGCGGCCTCCGGCGACATATACCCCGGGGTGCCACCCGTCTGCGCCCGCGCGCCGGCCCCGGCTCCCGCAGAGCCGCTTTCCTGCACGCGCACGGCAATGCCGAAGTCCATCACGCGCGCCCGGCCGCCGGCGTCCACCAGCACATTGGAGGGCTTGAGGTCTCGGTGCACGATGCCGGCCGCATGCGCAGCCGCCAGCGCCTCCAGCACGTCGACCATCAGGCCCACCGCCTGGGCCGGCGGCAGCGCCCCGCGCTGGTGCAGGATGGCCGCCAGGGTCTGGCCGGGCACGTACTCGAAGACCAGGTAGGGCTGCTGCTCCTGCACATCGGCTTCGAAGACCGGAATGATGTTGGGGTGGTTCAGGCGGCTGACGCTGCGCGCCTCCTGCAGCCACTGGTTCACCAGCGCGGCATCGGCGCCCTGCTCGGGCCGCAGCAGCTTGAGGGCCACCTCACGTTCCAGCCGGGGGTCGAAGGCCAGCCAGACCGTGGCCTGTCCGCCCCGTCCGATCATGCGCCGCAGATTGAAGCGCCCGATGCTGTCGCCCACCTTGGGCTCGGGCAGCGCCGCGGCGGATCGCCGGTTGTTCTGGAAAGTGGGCAGGGGCGGCATGTCATCAGCAGTGTAGACGAGTCATGCCGGCACGCCAGCCGCCACAAAGGCGTTCCGGCGCCAGGGGCGCTACTTGAGCTGCACCGTCCCGCTGACGGTGACCTGCACCTGGGCCTGGCCGGCCTCGACCGGCAGTGGCGCGTCGGAAGCCATGCTGGCCTTCGCCTCCGTGGCCATGAAACGCGGGCGGATCTGCGCACCCAGTTCCTGGCTGTTGATGTTGATCTCGCGCAGGCTGTAGCTGCTGAAGCCGAAACCGCGCGCGATCTCGCCGGCCCGGGCCCGGAAACGCTCGATGGCCTGGGCCTGGGCCTGCTGCTCCAGGCGCTCGCGCTGCTCGCGGCGCAGGCCGAAGACCGTCTGCGCCACCGCCATGCCCTGGATGCGGCCCGCCAGGGCCGCAATGCGTTCCAGATCGTTGCCGGACAGCACCAGTTCGGCCGCCCCCTGCCAGGCGCTGATGCGACCGTCACGGTTGCTGCGGGGGTAAAGACCGAAATGGCCGCTGCGCACCTCCAGGGCTCCGGGCTGGGCGGCGGGGCGGGCCTCGGCCAGGGCTGCGTCCAGCACGGCCTTGAGCTGTTGCTGCACCACAGTGGGGTCGCTGCCTTCACGCATGGCGCGCAGCGTCACGCTGAGCTGGTCCTGGCGCGCCTCCAGCGTGGCCGTGGCCGTGAACTGAACGACATCACGCGGGATCGGCCCCAGCTGGGCCTGGGCCACAGGCGTGGCCCACAGGCCGGTGGTCAGCAACAGAACGGGGCCGGAAGGAAAAAAGATTTTCATGGCGCGACTCCTGAGGCTACCGGGCATTCTTGCGGTGACGTACTTGCGCATTGGGCCGAGATTTGTAACAGTATGTCAAAGTCAGGCCTGCAGGAGGCTGAGGGCCGGTTGCGACCGGCAGAATCCGCAGGCTGTACACCGTCCAAGGCCGAGCATAGAACATGACGTCCATTTCAAGCCGCACCGACAAGATCCTGGTGGTCGATGACGACGCGCGCATCCGCGATCTGCTGCGCCGCTACCTGACGCAGGAGGGCTTCGAGGTCTTCCAGGCCGAAGACGGCAAGTCCCTCACGCGCATCCTGCTGCGCGAGACGGTCGACCTCATCGTGCTCGACCTCATGATGCCCGGTGAGGACGGCCTGTCCATCTGTCGGCGCCTGCGCGCGGCCAACGACAGGACGCCCATCATCATGCTGACGGCCAAGGTCGAGGACGTGGACCGTATCGTGGGCCTGGAAGTCGGCGCCGACGACTACCTGGGCAAGCCCTTCAACCCGCGCGAACTGCTCGCGCGCATCAACGCCGTGCTGCGCCGCCGCCCGGCGCAAGAAGCCCCTGGCGCCCCGTCGAGCGAACAGGAAGTGGTGAGCTTCGGCCCCTACACCTTCGACATGGGCGCGCGCACCCTGCGCAAGGACGGCGAAGAGCTGCCCCTGACCACCGGTGAATTCGCCATGCTCAAGGCCCTGGTGCGCCACCCGCGCCAGCCCATGTCGCGCGAGAAGCTGGCCCAGCAGGCGCGCGGCCGCGAGTTCGAGCCCTTCGACCGCAGCCTGGACGTGCAGGTTTCGCGCCTGCGCAAGCTCATCGAGGTCGATCCGGCCGCACCGCGTTACATCCAGACGGTCTGGGGCGTGGGCTACGTCTTCGTACCGGACGGTGCAGGTTGATCTTTCGCAGACATCGCTCATCCACCCCGCTGCGCCCCTCGCTGCTGGATCCGTCGCGCTGGCAGTCCGGACTGACCGAGGAACAGCACGGCAGCAGCAGCCCGCAGGAAACCACCCCGGCCGAACTCGACGGCGAGGTGCGCGACCCCACCGGTCTGAGCCTGTTCTGGCGCACTTTCTTCCTGCTGGCCCTGCTGCTGTTCGGCAGCATTCTGGCCTGGCTGCAGACCTTGCGTGCGCTGGAGTTCGAGCCGCGCGCCATCCAGACCGCGCAGCAGATCGCCTCCCTGGTCAACCTCAGCCGCGCCGCCCTGGTGCACTCCGACGCCATCATGCGCGTCTCGCTGATCAAGACCATGACCGAGAAGGAAGGCGTACGCGTGCTGCCGCGCGAGCCGAGTGACCGTTTCGAGCCCTTCGACACCGACAGCGTGAACCGACGCATCAACCAGGAGCTCACGGCCCGCCTGGGCCCGGGCACCGTGGTGGCCAACAGCGTCAACGGCAAGCCCGGCCTGTGGGTGGGCTTCGTGATCGACCGCGACAACTACTGGTTGCAGACCGACCGCTCGCGCTTCAACCAGACCGCCAGCAAGACCTGGCTGATCTGGCTGAGCACCGGCGCCCTGCTTTCGCTGGCCGGCGCGGCCATCATCGCGCGCCTGATCAACCGCCCGCTCAAGCAACTGTCCTTCGCCGCCAGCCGCATCCGCGAGGGCGACTTCGCCGCGAGCCGCCTCAACGAGCGCGTGCCCACCACCGAGATCCGCCAGGTCAACATCGGCTTCAACCGCATGGCCCAGCGCCTGGCCAAGATCGAACAGGATCGCGCCGTCATGCTGGCCGGCATCTCGCACGACCTGCGCACGCCACTCTCACGCCTGCGCCTGGAAACCGAGATGAGCGTCAACGACCCCGACGCCCAGGCCCACATGGTGGCCGACCTGGAGCAGCTCGACGCCATCATCGACAAATTCCTCGACTACGCACGTCCCGACCACGTACGCCTGGCCCCGGTCAATCTCAACGAAGTCATCCGCGCCAGCCTGTTCGCCTTCAAGGACCGCCCCGACATGCTGTTCAACCTGGACCTGCAGGACAGCGTCACGGTGCTGGCCGATACCGTGGAGCTCGGCCGCGTGATCTCCAACCTGGTGGAAAACTCGCGCCGTTACGGCAAGGACCCGGAGAGCGGCATCACCACCGTGGACATCACCACGCGCGCGCGCGACCAGTGGGTGCAGATCCGGGTGCGCGACCACGGCCCCGGCGTGGCGCCCGAGCACCTGCCCAACCTGACCAAACCCTTCTACCGCGGTGACGAAGCGCGCACCGCGGCCACCGGGGCCGGCCTGGGCCTGTCCATCGTGGACAAGACAGTGCGTCGCATGGGGGGCAAGTTCGGCCTGGGCAACAGCAGCACGGGCGGCTTCACCATCCGCATCCAGCTGCAGCAGGCGCGCTGACTTCGCCTCGCCTTGATGACGCCCGCTGCGCGGGCATGACCTCGCGCCTGCGGCGCATCGATGACGAAATGACTGAAGTCATGCGGGCGTAGCCCGCGTCATCAATGCCGCGCAGCGGCGAGGTCATGCCCGCGCAGCGGGCGTCATGCCTGGTACAGCAAGGCCACCGCGCGCGCCTCGATGCTCAGACCCTGACCCACGGGCCCCATCTTTTCCGCTGTCTTGGCCTTGACGTTGACCTGCTCCGGCGTCAGGTCCAGCAGGACCGCGATGCGCTCGCGCATGGCCGGGATGTGCGGCGCCATCTTGGGCGCCTGGGCGATGATGGTGCTGTCCACGTTGCCGATCTGCCAACCCTGGGCCCGCACACGCGCCGCAGCCTCGGCCAGCAGCACACCCGAATCGGCGCCCTTGAACTTGGCATCGGTGTCGGGAAAATGGCGACCGATGTCGCCCAGGCCGGCCGCACCGAAGAGCGCATCGGTGATGGCATGCAACAGCGCGTCGGCGTCCGAATGGCCCAGCAGGCCCTTCTCGCAGGGAATCTCGATCCCGCCCAGGATGAGCGGGCGCCCCTCAACCAGGGCGTGCACGTCCCAGCCCTCACCGACTCGAATATTCATAGCTTCTTGCCTCTGGCTTGAAGGACCGCCTCGGCCAGGGCGAAGTCCTCAGGATAGGTCACCTTGAAATTCTGCGCGCTGCCCCGGACCAGGCGCGGCGCCAGGCCCAAGGCCTCGATGGCCGAGGACTCGTCGGTCACCTCCACGCCGGCCTGCTGCAAAGCACGCTGCAGCAGGCCCAGGCGGAACATCTGCGGCGTCTGGGCCAGCCATTTGTCGCTGCGCGGCAAGGTGGCGACCACGCGGCCGTCCCGCTCCTGCTTGAGCGTGTCGGGCAGCTTGAGCGCCAGCAGGCCACCCACTTCATCCTGCGCGCAGGCCTCGATCAGTTGCGTGATCTGTTGCGGCGTGACCAGGCAGCGCGCGGCGTCATGCACCAACACCCAGTCGCCCTCAGCCGCGCCCAGGCTGCGCAGCACGGCCAGCCCATTCGTGACGCTGGCCGCACGCGTGGCGCCGCCGCAATCGGCCAGCACATAGGGGGCTGTGGCCCCGGGTTCGAGAAAACGGTCACCGGGCGCCACCACCACCAGGGTGCGCTGCAGTTGCGGCACAGCGGCAAAGGCGGCCAGGGTATGGCACACCATGGGCTGCCCGGCCACGGGCTGGTACTGCTTGGGGCCGGCGCCACCGGCACGCGAACCGCTGCCGGCGCAGGGGATGAGAGCCCAACAGAGGGCGACAGGGGAAGTGGACTGGGAGGTCATGGGAGAGATGCCATTTTAGATGGCACAACTCCACTAAAATGCGTCCCATACACCCCCTGCCCTCCGCGCAGGGGGTTTTTGCGTTTTTTGATTTGGTTTCTCGATGGACCTCCCCAAACTCCAGACCGGCAAGCGCTACACCCTGCCCCGCTCCACGGGCTCGTCCGACGCCCTGCTGCTGGCCCGCCTGGCCGAGCGCGAGCAGGCGGCCGGCCGGCTGCTGGCCATCGTCTGCGGTGACGCCACCGACGCCCAGCGCCTGATCGACGAAATCGCCTTTTTCAGCCCGGACCTGCATTGCGCCATGTTTCCCGACTGGGAAACCCTGCCCTACGACACCTTCTCGCCGCACCAGGACCTGATCAGCGAGCGCCTGGCCACGCTCTGGCGCCTCTACAAGCATGGTCAAGGCAAGCGGGAAGACACCACCGACATCGTGCTGATCCCGGCCACCACGGCGCTCTACCGCCTGGCGCCGCCCGGTTTCCTGGCCGCGCACACCTTCTCCTTCAAGGCCAACCAGAAGCTGGACGAAGCCCAGTTCCGCAGCCAGCTCACCCTGGCCGGCTACAACCACGTGACCCAGGTCGTGAGCCCCGGCGAATACGCGGTGCGCGGCGGCCTGATCGACCTCTTCCCCATGGGCTCTCCCGTGCCCTTCCGCGTGGACCTGTTCGACAACGAGGTCGACTCCATCCGCACCTTCGACCCCGACAGCCAGCGCAGCCTCTACCCCGTGCCCGAGGTGCGCCTGCTGCCCGGGCGCGAGTTCCCCATGGACGAAGACTCGCGCAAACTCTTCCGCCAACGCTGGCGTGAGCTGCTCGAGGGCGACCCCACCAAGAGCCGCCTCTACAAGGACATCGGCAACGGCGTTGCCACGGCCGGCATCGAGTACTACCTGCCGCTGTTCTTCGAGGAAACCGCCACGGTCTTCGACTACCTCGGCAGCGGCACGGACAAAGCCGCCACCTTGGTGCTGCACGGCGATCTGGAGCCCGCGCTGCAGCGCTTCTGGCAGGACACCAAGGAACGCTTCCGCCTGGCCCAGGGCGAACCCGAGCGCCCGCCCCTGCCACCCGAGGCGCTGTTCCTGGGCATCGAACAATTCTTCACCCTGGCCAACGCGCACGCGCAATTGGCCATCCGCCCCCTCTCCGTTCGCCCCGAGCCTGTCGAAGGGCTCACTGGGGCTTCGACAAGCTCAGCCCGAACGGAAATGGATGACAAGCGAGCGGATTTTGTGGAGTTTGATCCCCTGCCCGAGCTCACCGTGGTGCGCGGCGCCGAAGAGCCCTTGGCCCGGCTCAAGGACCATCTGCGCAACACCCAGCACCGCGTACTGCTGCTGGCCGAAAGCGATGGCCGCCGCGAAAGCCTGCTGGACTTCCTGCGCGCCAGCAGCGTCATCCCGCCGGCCTTCGACTCGCTCGAAGAGTTCAAGGCCAGCGAGGAAAAGCTGGGCATCGCCACCGCCGCGCTCAACGTGGGCTTCGCCTGGACCGAAGAGGGCATGGACTTCGTCACCGAGACCGAGCTCTTCGCCGCCGGTCCCAGCACGCGCCGGCGCAAGAAGCAGGAACAGGTCAGCGACGTCGAGTCGCTCATCAAGGACCTGTCCGAGCTCAAGGTCGGCGACCCGGTGGTGCACGCCAGCCACGGCATCGGCCGTTACCGCGGCCTGGTGAACATGAGCGTGAGCGGCCAGCTGCAGGACGACGGCACGCCCGAGGTGCAGGAATTCCTGCACCTGGAATATGCCGACAACGCCGTGCTCTACGTGCCGGTCAGCCAGCTGCAGCTCATCAGCCGCTACACCGGCGTCAGCGCCGATGAGGCGCCCCTGCACCGTCTGGGCTCGGGCCAGTGGGACAAGGCCAAGCGCCGCGCCGCGCAGCAGATCCGCGACGCCGCGGCCGAGCTGCTCAACATCTACGCCCGGCGCGCCGCGCGCGAAGGCCACGCCTTCCGCTTCTCGCCGCGCGACTACGAGCAGTTCGCCAACGACTTCGGTTTCGAGGAAACCGCCGACCAGCGCGCCGCCATCCACGCCGTGGTGCAGGACATGGTCAGCCCGCGCCCCATGGACCGCCTGGTCTGCGGCGACGTGGGTTTCGGCAAGACCGAGGTGGCGCTGCGCGCGGCCTTTGTCGCCGTCACCGGCGGGCGTCAGGTGGCTTTCCTCGCACCCACGACCTTGCTCGCTGAACAGCACTACCAGACCCTGGTGGACCGTTTCGCCAAGTGGCCGGTCAAGGTGGCCGAAATGAGCCGTTTCCGCTCGGGCAAGGAGATCACGGCCGCGCTCAAGGGCATCGCCGACGGCAGCGTGGACATCGTGGTCGGCACGCACAAGCTGCTGAGCGCCGACACCCAATTCAAGAACCTGGGCCTGCTCATCATCGACGAGGAACACCGCTTCGGCGTGCGCCACAAGGAAGCCGTCAAGGCCCTGCGCGCCGAGGTCGACGTGCTCACGCTGACCGCCACGCCGATTCCGCGCACCCTGGGCATGGCGCTCGAAGGCCTGCGTGATCTCTCCGTCATCGCCACCGCGCCGCAGCGCCGCCTGGCCATCAAGACCTTTGTGCGCAACGAGGACAAGGGCGTGATCCGCGAGGCCGTGCTGCGCGAACTCAAGCGCGGCGGCCAGGTCTACTTCCTGCACAACGAGGTCGAGACCATCGAGAACCGCCGGGCGCGGCTGGAGGGACTGCTGCCCGAGGCCCGCATCGGCGTGGCCCACGGCCAGATGCCCGAGCGCCAGCTCGAAGCCGTGATGCGCGACTTCGTGGCCCAGCGCACCAACCTGCTGCTGTGCTCGACCATCATCGAGACCGGCATCGACGTGCCCTCGGCCAACACCATCGTCATCAGTCGCGCCGACAAGTTCGGCCTGGCCCAGCTGCACCAGCTGCGCGGCCGCGTGGGCCGCAGCCACCACCAGGCCTACGCCTACCTCATGGTGCCCGACAAGGAAAGCCTGACCAAGCAGGCCTCGCAACGGCTCGATGCCATCCAGGCCATGGAAGAACTGGGCTCAGGCTTTTACCTGGCCATGCATGACCTGGAGATTCGCGGCGCCGGCGAGGTGCTCGGTGAAAACCAGAGCGGGAATATGCTGGAGGTGGGTTTCCAGCTCTACAACGAGATGCTCAGCGAGGCAGTGAAGAGTCTCAGAGAAGGCAAGGAGCCGGACCTGCTCTCGCCCATGAGCGTCACCACCGACATCAACCTGCACGCCCCGGCGCTCCTGCCGGACGACTACTGTGGCGACGTGCACATGCGCCTGTCCTTCTACAAGAAGCTCGCCACAGCCAAAAAGACCGAGCAGATCGACGCGCTGATGGAAGAACTGGTGGACCGCTTCGGCAAGATGCCGCCGCAGTCGCAGACCCTGATCGACGTGCACCGCCTGCGCGTGATCAGCCAGCCCTACGGCGTGGTCAAGGTCGACGCCGCGCCCCACCTCATCAACATCACCTTCCGCAAGGACGCGCCCGTGGACGGCATGAAGGTGATCGAGCTGATCCAGAAGAACAAGCACATCAAGCTGGTCGGCAACGAGAAGCTGCGCATCGAACGCGAACTGCCCGACCCCAAGTCGCGCGCCCACCTCGTGCGCGACGTGCTGCGCAGCCTGGGCGCCCCCCGCACGGACAAAGCGCCCGCCTGAACACGACCACCTCGCCCCCCTTGAACATGACGACCACCATCGAATACGCCCCCGGCCTCGTGCTGCAAGGCCTCACGCCCCCGCTGCGCCTGAGCGACTACAAGCTCATCGCCTTCGATATGGACTCCACGCTGATCAACATCGAGTGCGTGGACGAGATCGCCGACGCCGTGGGCCGCAAGGCCGAGGTGGCGGCCATCACCGAAGCCGCCATGCGCGGCGAGATCACCGACTTCAAGGACAGCCTGCGCCGCCGTGTGGCCCTGCTCCAGGGCGTGACCGTGGCCGACCTCGAAGCCGTCAAGCGCGAGCGCCTGCGCCTGAACCCCGGCGCGGCCGAGCTCGTGGCGGCCTGCAAGCAGGCCGGCATGAAAGTGCTGCTGGTCAGCGGCGGTTTCACCTGGTTTGCCGACCACGTGCAGAAGCTGCTGGACATCGACTACACCCGCTCCAATGTGCTGGAGCTGCAGGACGGCGTGCTGACCGGCCGCATGGTCGACCAGTCCTGGGGCGACATCTGCGATGGCGCCGAAAAGCGCCGCATGCTGCAACAGACCTGCGCGCAACTGGGCATTTCCACGAGGCAGGCCATCGCCATGGGTGACGGCGCCAACGACCTGCCCATGATGGGCGCGGCCGGCCTCTCCGTGGCCTACCATGCCAAGCCGAAGGTGCGCGAGCAGGCCATGGTGGCCATCCACAGCGGCGGCCTGGACCGCCTCCTCGACATCCTGCGTTAGCCTCAGCTGCCGAGCTTGACGCTCAGCCCCGTGAGGAAAAGCAGGTCGTATTTCTCGGCCGGCGCCTGCGCCAGGCTGTCGTAGCGGCCCTGCAGCTTCACGCTCAGGCTCAGGGCCTTGCTGATATCGAGCTGCAGGCCGGCGTCCAGCGTGGCGCGCGTGCCCTTGTCGTTGAACAGGCTCGGGTACAGCACGAACTTCTGCTTGAAGCGCGCCGGCGTGCCGCCCAGCTGGTGGCTGGATTCCTCACCCAGCAGGGTTTCAATCGTCTCCAGGCGGGTCTGCATCACGTCGTTGATCAGCACCCCGTTGCCGCCATAAAGGTCCTCGCGATAGCTCAGACCGCCGTAGACATCCCACTGGTCATCCCGGTCCTTGACCAGGTGACGGCCCAGGCCGCTGCTGAGCACGGTGCGCAGGTCGAGCTGCCGGATCCGGTCATGGCTGAACTCCAGCCCCACGAAGCCGAACTCCCGCGGCGTGATGTCGCGGTCGTAGCGGCCGCCCAGGCGCCACTGAAGGGCCGTGATGCTGGTCGTCACCACGCCATTGGTGACGCTGCGGGCGCGGCTCTCCAGGTACTGGGCGGACAGCGAGAGCTTGTCGTCCGGCCGCTGGTAGCTGGTGTCCAGGCCCAGGTTGAAGCTCTGGCTGTCGGTGTTGCCCGCCGACAGGGAGAAGCCTGCATTGAAGTCGCCGTCCCAGCGGCCGGCGGCCACCAGTGGCTCTGGCGGCGCCAGCGGCACGGCCCCCCCCGCAGCCGGGACCAGCACAGGAGCAGGCGCCGGAGCCGCTCGCGGCCCGGCATCGGGGGCCGCCACAGGCGCCGCGTCGGGAACGACCACCGGGGCGACGACCGTCGTCTGGACGGGCACCGCCTCCTGCGGGAGCGCCGCAGCGGCCTCGACAGCAGGGGCGGCCAGGGGCGCTTCCTGCGCCCGGACCAGGGTGGTGGCCGATAGGGCCAGCAAAAGGAACAGGGATGTCTTCATCAAGGACTCGGGATAACAGACCAGCCGGACGCTTGCGGCCCGGACCGCGCGATTATTGCCGCTCGATGCGGGGCCGGCCGGCAGCCACCTCGAAACGCGCCAGCGTGAAGGCGTCCGAGTCGGCCTGGGTGGCGTCCTGCACGGCGCGCAGCGTGGTCGTGAGGCGCCCGGGCGTGAACTCGGCCACGCCGTAGCCGCGGTACTGCGCATCGCCAAACACGAAATGCGGGTTTTCGGCCAGGCGCTCGGCGGTCTTGTCGACCGCGCCGGCGCTGGAGCGCGAACTGATGCTGGTGCCGCAGAACTCCACGCCCACCGCCGGGCTGCCGGCATCGGCGTAATCGGCCTTGACATGGCCCACCCAGTTCTCGTGCACATCGCCGCCCAGCAGCACCGGGTTGCTGACGGCGTGGCGCCGCAGCGCATCGGTCACGCGGGTGCGGGTGCCGGCATATCCGTCCCAGCCGTCGTTCCACAGGCGCTGGCCCGGGCCCGGCTGTCCATCACGCGGGCCGAACAGGGTCTGCTGCCCGATCACGTTCCAGCGCCCGGCGGAGCGGGCCAGCGCACCGTCCAGCCACTGCTCCTGCGCGGGGCCCAGGTAGCTGCGCTGCGGATCGGCCCACTCCCGGCACTGGGCCGGGTCCACCAGGCGGCCCCCCGGCCTGCCGTCCTTCAGGCAGGGCTGGCGGTCGCGGTACTGGCGGCCGTCGAGCAGGTGCAGCGTGGCCAGGCGGCCGAAAGGCACTTGCTGGTAGATGCGCAGCTCGGCCCCCTGCGCCAGCCCGGCCAGGGCCTGGGTCAGCACCGTGCTGCGCACCGGCATATGCTCGTACCAGGTCTGGTAGGCGGCGGCGCGGCGCGCGGCGAAGTTCTCCACCGTGCCCAGCACCGGCACGCCCGTACCCTCGTGCAGACCGGCGTAGTCGTTCTGCACCTCGTGGTCGTCCCAGGTCGGCAGCCAGGGACAGGCCGCGTGCATGGCCTGCAGGTCGGCATCGCTCTTGTGCAGGGCGTAACGGTCACGGTACTCGTCGAGCGTGCGCACCCAGCCGCCGGTCACGGCGCGCACGGCATGCGCGGCGCCCGGGTATTCGTAGATGTAGTCGCCCAGGAACATCACCGCATCCAGTTGCTCGGCGCGCATGTGCCGCCAGGCCGCGTAATAACCGTGTTCCCAGCGCTGGCAGGAGGCATAGCCCAGTCGCAGGCGCTTGGGGCTGGCATCTGGCCGGGGGAAGGTGCGCGTGCGCCCCACCGGGCTCACGGCCTCGCCCAGCATGAAGCGGTAGTGGTACCAGCGGTCCGGCTCCAGGCCCTCGACCTCGGCGTGCACCGTGTGCCCCAGCTCAGGGGTGGCCTGCACCTGGCCGCTGCGCGCGATGCGCGTGAAACCCTCGTCGTGTGCGATCTCCCAGCGCAGGGTCAGAGCGCGGCGCTGGGGCGTGTCAAAAACCAGCCGCGTCCACAGCACCACGCCATCGTCCGTGGGGGCGCCGCTGGCCACGCCCAGGGCAAAGGGGTCCTGCGTCAGCCGCGTGCGACTCCAGGCGCTGCGCGGCAGCCAGAGCGTGGTGGCGGTCGCGGCGGCCAGGCGCAGCAGCCGGCGACGGTCGGGGGATTCCTGGTGCATGGTCAGACGGTGAGAGAAACTGGAGCGCGGCCATCATGCCATGCCCGCGTGACAGGCCTGACCGCACGGCGGAGATCGGTTGACAGGGCCGGCCATGGGACTAAGATTCAGGCACTTGTCCGCTGGAGTCAGCCATGGCCACCGAAATTTCCTCCGCCACCCCCAGCGTTTCCACCCCGCCGAAACCGCGTGCGCCCGAGCGCAATCGCGCCGCGGAATACCGCGCCGAACAGGAACAGCAGCAGCAACGCGTCCAGCGCCAGGCTGAGAGCAACAAGCCGAAGGAGCCCGTGGTCAACACCCAAGGCCAGACCACCGGCCGCATCCTGAACGAAAAGGCCTGAGGAGAGACGGTCATGGCCACGGCCCTGCAGGGCATCAACAGCAGCACGCCCAATGCGCGGGCCCAGCTGAGCCAGTACCAGGCCCAGCTGCAGCAGGCCCGCCAGGAAGCGTCCCGGGCGGCCGACCGCGTCGCGCGCCTGGAGCAGCAGACCGATGTGGCCCGCGGCGAATCCGTGCGTGCGGACGAACGGGTGCGCGGCATCGAAGGCAATGCACCCCGCAACACGGACAACGGCGAGCAAAACCGCAACAACCGCCGCGCCATCAACAGCCTGAGCATGCTCAGCGGCACCCTGCTCGATACCGTGGTCTGAGCCGGCACCCCGCACGCGACAAGGGCCCTCATGAGGGCCCTTGTTATTTCCAGAAACCGGGCAGACCCCGTTTTCAGCCGCGCTGGCGCAAGGCTTCGTAAAGACACACGCCGCTGGCCACCGAGACGTTCAGGCTCTCCACCCCGCCCTTCATCGGGATGCCCACCAGCTCGTCGCAGGTCTTGCGCGTCAGCTGCCGCATGCCTTCGCCTTCGGCGCCCAGCACCAGGGCCGTCGGGCCCTTGAGGTCCATCTGGTAGATCGTCTTGGGCGCATCGTCGCTGGTGCCGATGCACCAGATGTTGCGTTCCTTCAGCTCGCCCAGCGTGCGCGCCAAGTTGGTCACCATGAAATAGGGCACCGTCTCGGCCGCGCCGCTGGCCACCTTGGCCACGGTGGCGTTGATGCCCACCGCATGGTCCTTGGGGGCGATCACGGCGTGCGCCCCGGCCCCGTCGGCCACGCGCAGGCAGGCGCCCAGGTTGTGCGGATCGGTCACGCCGTCGAGCACCAGCAGCAGGGGCGGCTCGCTCAGACTGTCCAGCAGATCGTCCAGCGAATGCACCTGGGCCAGGGGCTCAACGCGCGCGGCCACGCCCTGGTGACCATGGCTGCCCGCCAGCTTGGCCAGACGCAGGCCGTCGGCCTCGATCAGCCGCACACTGGCCTCCTTGGCCTTTTCCAGGAACTGGCGCATGCGCGCATCGCGCCGGGTCGGCTCGAAGTAGATCTCGATGATGGATTGCGGCGCCGTCTTGAGGCGGACGCCCACGGCGTGGAAGCCGAACAGGACTTTGGGGGAGGACATGGGGGGGATTATCCCGGTATGCTGCGGAACAGCCAGCCGATCCTCAAGATTGGACTCACCGCAAATCGCCGCAACCTGTCAAACCAGCCATACGCCAGTCACGATGCTCTACGAAATAAACGGCCTTGAAATATGGCTGATGGCAGGAAAACCCATGCTGGTGTGGGCTTCAGGCGATTGAGGGTTGTGGAGAATTGAAAAAGTTTCCACTCCCGCCATGGCCCACAAGATCATCCTCGACTGCGACCCCGGCGCCGACGACGCATGGGCGCTGTACTTTGCGCTCGCCCATCCGGAACTCGATCTGCTGGCCGTCACCACCACCTTCGGCGCTCTCACCGTGGCCCAGGCGACGCGCAATGCCCTGCTGCTCTGCGCCCTGGCCGGGCGCCCGAACCTGCCGGTCTGCAGCGGCGTGGCCACGCCCACGCGCAAGGCGACCTGGTGGCACGACCCCGAGGCCTTCGGCACCGACGGCCTGGGCGATCTGCCACGGCGACCGCCCGAAGCGCATGGCGCCGACGAACGTTCGGCCGCGCGCTGCATCGTGGAACTGGCCCACACCCACCCGGGCCAGCTGAGCCTGGTCTGTGCCGGCCCGCTGGGCAATCTGGCCCAGGCCCTGCGACTGGAGCCGCACCTGCCCGAACGGCTGGGCCAACTGGTGGTGGCCGGCGGCAGCATCCAGGCGCCGGGTGATGTGTCGCCCGTGGCCGAATCCAATTTCTGGCTCGATCCCCATGCCGCCGATCTGGTGCTGACAGCCGGCTTCAAGCTGACGATGCTGGGCCTGGACGTAAGCCAGGCCGCGCCCCTGCCCCTGGCGCTGATCGAAAAACTCGCCGCCCAGCGACCCCACCCCGCCACCGCGGCCCTGCTGCACGCCGCCCGCCAGCACGCCAGCCACCGGGCCCGTCTGGCGCCCGGAACCGCGCCGGCCTGCCCCGCCCCGGGCCTGCTGGGACTGACCTGGCTGCTCCAGCCAGGGCTGTTCAAGACCGAGGCGGGCCGCGTACGCGTGGTGCCCGACGGTCTGGCCGAGGGCCAGAGCATCATGGACAGTCGCGAGCACATCCCCTACCCCCAGCCCGGCTGGGAAGAGCAGATTCCGCGCATCCAGGCCGCCCTGCAGGTGGACGCCCCGGCCTGCCTGGCCCTGGTGGAGCGCACCCTGAGGGGCGACTGGCTGCCGGCCAAGCCCGGCTGAAAGCCTGGCCCCTGGGTTCTTTATTACTGTTACTTATAGGAATCCAAGAAAAATGTAGTTTGGGATCTGAGGGCCCGCTTTTACAGTCTCGTCCATGCATGACGTGGCGTTCATTTTTGCGGGTTTTTTCGTCGGTCTGATCGTCGGACTGACCGGGGTGGGCGGCGGCTCGCTCATGACGCCCATCCTGATCTTCTTCTTCGGCGTGAAGCCGCACCTGGCCGTCGGCACCGACCTACTGTTCGCGGCCTTCACCAAGCTCAGCGGCACCGTGCGCCTGGCCCGCCAGCGCGTGGTGGACTGGCGCATCGTCTTCCACCTCTCGGTCGGCAGCATCCCCGCGGCCCTGATCACCCTTTATTTCCTGCACCGCGTGGGCCCGGCCAACCCGGCCGTCCAGAGCCTGATGACCAGCACCCTGGGCGCGGCCCTGCTGCTGACCGCCGCCGCCACCCTGTACAAGGCCGTGCGCGGCAAGGCCCTGCCGGCCGCCCTGACCGCCGGCCAGGAGGCCGCCGCCGCCCGCCCGCGCCACTGGAGCCTGCCCCTGCTGCTGGGCGCCCTGGTGGGCACCCTGGTGACGCTGACCTCGGTGGGCGCCGGCGCCATTGGTGTCAGTGTGCTGCTGTTTGCCTATCCCCTGCTGCCGCTGCCGCGCATCGTGGCCGCCGACATCGCCTACGCCGTGCCGCTGACCCTGGTGGCCGGCCTGGGCCACGCCTCCCTGGGCTCGGTGGACTGGTCGCTGCTGGCCCTGCTGCTGGCCGGTTCCCTGCCCGGTATCTGGCTGGGCACGCACCTGATCCACCGCATCAACGAACGCGTGGTGCGCTCCATTCTTTCCGTGCTGCTGGCCTGGGCCGGTCTCAAGCTGATTGCCATCTGACCTGATATGTACCAATACACCGACTTCGACCGCCAGTTCGTGCGCCTGCGCGCCGAGCAGTACCGCGACCAGCTCGAACGCCATCTGGCCGGCCAGCTCGGCAACGAGGAGTTCCGCCCGCTGCGCCTGCAGAACGGCTGGTACGTGCAGCGCCACGCCCCCATGCTGCGCGTGGCCGTGCCCTACGGCGAACTCTCCAGCGCCCAGGTGCGCGTGCTGGCGAAAATCGCCCGCGAGTACGACCAGCCCGGTAACGAAGTCTTCCAGGGCGCGGTGGCTGCACAGAACAAGCTGGGCGACATCCAGCTGCGCGACGGCAAGGCCATCGGCAGCAGGCTGGTGACCGGCTACGCCCACTTCACGACGCGCCAGAACGTGCAGTTCAACTGGATCCCGCTGAACCAGAGCGCCGACGTCATGGACCTGCTGGCCTCGGTGGGCATGCATGGCATCCAGACCAGCGGCAACTGCATCCGCAACATCACCAGCGACGCGCTGGCCGGCATCGCCGTGGACGAGGTGGCCGACCCCCGCCCCTTCGCCGAGATCCTGCGCCAGTGGAGCACGCTGCACCCCGAATTCGCCTTCCTGCCGCGCAAGTTCAAGATCGCCATCACCGGCGCGCGCGAAGACCGCGCCGCCATCGCCTGGCACGACGTGGGCCTGCAACTGCTGCGCAACGAGGCCGGCACCCTGGGCTTCAAGGTGCTGGTGGGCGGCGGCATGGGCCGCACCCCGGTGATCGGCACCACGATCCGTGAATTCCTGCCCTGCGACCAGATCCTCAACTACACGGAAGCGGTGGTGCGGGTCTACAACCGCTGGGGCCGCCGTGACAACAAGTACAAGGCCCGCATCAAGATCCTGGTGAAGGCCGAGGGCCAGCGCTTTCATCAAGAGGTGGAAGAGGAATTCCGCCAGATCATCGAGCGCGACGGCGCGCCCCACACCATCACGGCCGCCGAGTTCGAGCGCATCAGCGCGAATTTCGTGCCGCCCACGCTGACTTGCGACCGCAAGAGCGCCGACGCCAAGATCGCCCACATCCTCAAGGCCGCGGCCGAGGACGACGTGGAGTTCGGCCGCTGGCTGCAGCGCAATGTATCCACACACAAAAACCCCGACCTGCGCGCCGTCACCCTGTCCTTCAAGCGCCTGGGCCAGTCCCCGGGTGACGCCACCGCCACCCAGCTCGACGCCGTGGCCCAACTGGCCGACCGTTACAGCGGCGGCGAGGTGCGCGTGACGCACGAACAGAACCTGCTGCTGCCCTGGGTGCGTTGCGACCAGCTCGCCGAACTCTGGCGCGAAGCCCGCCACCTGGGCCTGGCCAAACCCAATATCGGCCTGCTGACCGACATGATCGCCTGCCCCGGCGGCGACTTCTGCGACCTGGCCAACGCCCGTTCCCTGCCCCTGGCCGAGGCCATCACGGCGCGTTACCAGGACCTGGACGAGCTGGAGGACCTGGGCGAGATCGACCTGCACATCAGCGGCTGCATCAACTCCTGCGGCCATCACCACAGCGGCCACATCGGCATCCTGGGCGTGGACAAGGACGGCAAGGAGTGGTACCAGGTCACCGTGGGCGGCTCCGACGGCAAGATCTTGTCGGGCGATCCGGTGCCGGGCAAAGTCATCGGCCCCTCCTTCTCGGCCCACGAAGTGCCCGACGTGATCGAGGCCCTGCTGGACACCTACCGCGCGCAGCGCCACAGCGGCGAGAGCTTCATCGACACGCTGCGCCGCGTCGGCAGCGAACCGTTCAAACAGGCCGGCCAGCAGGCCCGCCATGAAACAGCCGCTGCCACGGCCTGAAGGAGTGCAAGTGATGAAACTGTTTTCTGCCGACACCGCGCCGACCGAACCCCAGGACCTGCAGGTGCTGGTCCTGGCCAATGACGCCGATCCGCGCGCCCTGTCCCTGAACGGCGTGGCCCGCATCGACCTGCATTTCCCCAGCTTCACCGACGGCCGCGCGCACAGCCAGGCCTTCCTGCTGCGCCGCCGCCTGGCTTACCAGGGCGAGATCCGCGCCACCGGCGACGTGCTGGTCGACCAGTTGCCCCTGCTGGCACGCAATGGTTTCGACGCCGCCGTACTCCGGGCCGACCAGGACCTGGCCGTGGCCGAGCGCCAGCTGGAGCGCTTCAAGAGCTATTACCAGGGCGACGCCGTGCAGGCGCGCCCGCGTTTCGCGCGGGAGGCCGCATGACCGCGAGCGCCATCGATTTCGCCAAGCTCAACGCCGAGCTTGGCCACGACGCCCCCGCCCTGGTGAAGTGGGCGCTGGGCCTGGGCCAGAAGGCCATCGTCACCACCAATTTCCGCCCCTTTGAGGCGGTGATCCTGCACTTGGTCACGCGCGTGCAGCCCGATGTGCCCGTGGTCTGGATGGACAACGGCTACAACACTGAGGCCACCTACCGCTACGCCGACGAGGTGACCCGCCAGCTCGGCCTGAACCTGCGCATCTACCTGCCGCTGCGCACGCGCGCACACCGCGAGGCGCTGGAAGGCCCGGTGCCCGCACTTGACGACCCGCGCCACGCCGCCTTTACCCAGGAGGTGAAGCTCGAGCCCTTCGCCCGCGCGCTGCGCGAGACTGCGCCCAAGGTCTGGTTCACCGCGCTGCGCGCCACCGACAGCGCTGTGCGCGCCCGGATGGACCCCGTGAGCCTCAACCCCGACGGCCTGATCAAGGTCGCCCCGCTGCTGCACTGGTCGTCCAAGGACCTGTACCAGTACTGCGAGATCCACGGCCTGCCCAACAACTTCGACTACGTGGACCCGACCAAGGGCGAAGAACAGCGCGAGTGCGGCCTGCACCTGGCCCACTGATACAGATCGGACCCCCACCATGAACGCCCGCGCCGAACAAGAACTACTGAACCAGACCGTGCACCATCTGAGCAATGCCCATCTCGACGCGCTCGAGGAAGAAACCATCTTCATCCTGCGCGAGGTGGCGGCCACCTTCGAGCGCCCGACCCTGCTGTTCTCGGGCGGCAAGGATTCGCTGGTCATGCTCAAGTGCGCCGAGAAGGCCTTCGGCGCCGGCCGACTGCCCTATCCGCTGCTGATGATCGACACCGGCCACAACTTCCCCGAAGTGACGGCCTTCCGCGACCAGCGCGCGACTGAGCTGGGCGCCGAACTGATCGTGCGCAACGTGGAAGACTCCATGAAACGCGGCACCGTGCGCCTGGCCCACCCGGGCGAGAGCCGCAACGTGCACCAGTCGGTCACCCTGCTGGAAGCCATCGAGGAATTCCGCTTCGACGCGCTGATCGGCGGCGCACGCCGCGACGAGGAAAAGGCCCGCGCCAAGGAGCGCATCTTCTCGCATCGCGACAGCTTCGGCCAATGGCAGCCCAAGGCCCAGCGCCCCGAGCTCTGGACCCTGTTCAACACCCGTCTGGCCCCGGGCGAACACTTCCGCGTGTTCCCCATCAGCAACTGGACCGAACTCGACGTCTGGCAGTACATCGAGCGCGAAAACATCGCCCTGCCCTCGATCTACTACACGCACAAACGTGAAGTGGTGGACCGCCGCGGCATGCTGGCCCCGGTGACCGAACTCACACCGCCGCGCGAAGGCGAACAGGTCATCGTGCGCGATGTGCGTTTCCGCACCGTGGGCGACATCACCTGCACCTGCCCGGTGGCCAGCACGGCCGCCAGTGCAGCCGACATCGTGATCGAAACCCTGGCCGCCGAGGTCAGCGAGCGCGGCGCCACGCGCATGGACGACCAGACCTCGGATGCGTCCATGGAAAAACGTAAAAAGGATGGGTATTTCTGATGGACACGACCACCACCGTTCGCCCTGAGCCTGTCGAAGGGCTCACCGGGGCTTCGACCAGCTCAGCCCGAACGGCTACCTCCTCCGCCCTGCGCTTCATCACCTGCGGTTCGGTCGACGACGGCAAAAGCACGCTGATCGGCCGCCTGCTGGTCGACACCCGCGCAGTGCTGCAGGACCATCTGGCCGGCGTGCAGCGCCAGGGACAGACCGATCTGGCCCTGCTGACCGACGGCCTCTCGGCCGAGCGCGAGCAGGGCATCACCATCGACGTGGCCTACCGCTACTTCAGCACCGAAACCCGCAAGTTCATCATCGGCGACGCGCCGGGCCATGAGCAGTACACGCGCAACATGGTCACGGCGGCGTCGAGCGCCGACGCCGCCGTGGTACTGGTGGACGCCACCAAGCTGGACTGGCAGAACCCGGCCCTGACCCTGCTGCCGCAGACACGCCGCCACAGCCTGCTGCTGCAGCTGCTGCGCGTGCCCTCCATCGTCTTCGCGGTCAACAAGCTCGACGCCGTGGGCGACGCCAAACTGGCCTTCAAGCACATCAGCGCCGCCCTGCAGGCCTTTGCCCAGAACGCCGGCCTGGACGTGCGCGCCACCGTGCCGGTTTCGGCCCTGCAGGGCTGGAACGTGGTCGATGCGCCTGAGCAGGCCGGCTGGTGCGGCTACCAGGGCCCGACTCTGCTGGACATCCTGGAACAACTGCCGGTGACGGCCGCCGACACGGCCCTGCCCCTGGCTTTCCCGGTGCAGTGGGTCGAGAAGTTCTCCTCGTCCAGCGATACGTCCCAGGGCCGCCGTGTGTTCTGGGGCCGTGTGGCCGCCGGCGGCGTGAAGGCCGGCGACACCGTGCGCATCTTCCCCAGCGGGCAGAACGCCACCGTGGCCCAGGTGCTGAACCATGTGCGCCAGCCGGGCAGCGTAGCCGCCGGGCACAGCGCAGGCATCGTGCTGGACCGCGAAGTGGACGTTTCGCGCGGCGACTGGCTGCTGGCCCAAGGCCAGGACCAGACCTCGCGTGAACTGCTGGCCACCGTGGCCTGGATGGACGACGAGCCCCTGGTGGCCGGCCGGGTCTATTGGGCCCTGCACGGACACCGCTGGGTCAAGGCCAAGGTCAAGCGCATCGTGCACCGCCTGAACATCAACACCCTGGCCGAAGAGGATGCCGCACAGCTGGAGCCCAATGCCATCGGCCACGTCGAACTGGCCCTGCAGGAGGCGATTCCGGCCCTGTCTTTTGGCCGCTCCCGCGGCCTGGGCTCGCTGATCCTGGTGGACACGGCCAGCCACCGAACCTCGGGCGCGGTGCTGGTGAATTGAGCCCGGGGGCTTGATCCAGCGCAACAACCCTGTGCATGGCAAGGGCGAGAATCGCAGGCCATTGCAAAAGCCAATAAAATCAAGGACTTTTAGTCTTAGCCAGAACTACAACATGACCCACGTCGTCACCGAATCCTGCATCCGCTGCAAATACACCGACTGTGTTGATGTCTGCCCCGTCGACTGCTTCCGCGAAGGTCCGAACTTCCTGACCATCGATCCGGACGAGTGCATCGACTGCGCGGTCTGCATCCCCGAGTGCCCGGTCAACGCCATCTACGCCGAAGAGGACGTGCCGGCCGACCAGCAGCACATGACCAAGCTCAACGCCGATCTGGCCCGACTGCCGACCTGGAAAAGCATCACCAAGCGCAAGCCCTCTCTTCCCGACGCGGATGATTGGAAAGACAAAACCGACAAGCTGAAGGAGCTGATCCGCTGAAACGCGGATCAGCCCGACCCACAGACAATGGAACCCAAACTCAGTCCCGCCGTGATCCAGACCGCCCAGGCCCATGAAGGCCCGATCGAAACCGATGCCGTCATCGTCGGTGCCGGCCCCGTCGGCCTGTTCCAGGTCTTCGAGCTCGGCCTGCTCGAAATCAAGGCCCATGTGATCGATTCGCTGGCCTATCCCGGCGGCCAGCCCATGGAGCTCTACCCCGACAAGCCGATCTACGACATCCCGGCTGTGCCCGTGTGCACGGGCAAGGAACTGACGGACTCCCTGCTCAAGCAGATCGAGCCCTTTGGCGCGACCTTTCACCTGGGCCAGGAAGTGACCGTGGTGCGCAAGCAGGACGACGGCCGCTTTTTCGTCGAGACCAGCAAGGGCACCCAGTTCCTGACCAAAACCATCTTCATCGCCGCCGGCGTGGGCGCCTTCCAGCCGCGCACGCTCAAGGTGGATGGCCTGGACAAGTTCGAAGGCACGCAGTTGCACTACCGCGTCAAGAACCCGGCCGATTTCGCCGGCAAGAATCTGGTCATCGTGGGCGGCGGCGACTCCGCCCTGGACTGGACGCTGAACTTCACGAATGAAGGCCCGAACAGGGCCGAGAGCGTGATCCTGCTGCACCGCCGCGACGGTTTCAAGGCCGCACCGGCCAGCGTGGCCAAGATGCGCGAGCTGTGCGACGCCTACGAGATGCAGTTCATCGTCGGACAGGTCACCGGCTTCGACGAAAAGGACGGCAGGCTCAGCGCCATCAAGGTCACGGGCGGCGACGGTGTCACCCGCGTGGTGCCGCTGGACGTGCTGCTGGTCTTCTTCGGCCTCTCGCCCAAGCTCGGCCCGATCGCCGAATGGGGTCTTCAGATCGAGCGCAAGCAGCTCGTGGTGGACACCGAGAAGTTCTCCACCAGCGTGCCGGGCATCTTTGCGGTGGGTGATATCAACACCTACCCCGGCAAGAAGAAGCTCATCCTCTCGGGTTTCCATGAATGCGCACTGGCCGCCTTCGGCGCCATGCCCATCATCTTCCCGGACAAGAAGGTGCACCTGCAGTACACGACCACCAGCCCCAAGCTGCACAAGGTGCTGGGCGTGGAATCACCGGTTTTCGACTGAGCCGGCGCCGGGCCGCCCCAAGACGGCGAACGCCCCCTCGGAGGGCAGCGAGGACACGAAGTGCCGAGCGTGGGGGCTCTTGCCCACGGTCAAGAAAAACCAAATCAGATCAAGCCCGCCATCCGGCGGGCTTTTTCTTTGCCCGCGCCCGGGACTAAAATAGGGCTGCGCTCCTTGGAGTGCATCCGCTAGGGGTGTTGCCACGGTGCTTGCCGCGTCGACTGAGAAAGTCCCTTTGAACCTGATTGAGGTAATGCTCACGCAGGGAAGCAGGTCAGACGCCAGGGTCCACGACCACCGGCACCGGCCCCTCCCCCTGCAGCTTCGATATGAAACGCGTGAAAGTCTCAGCGTGTGCCCGCCAAAACTCGCATGACCACCGGCGCATGGCCGTGGTTGAGCGGGCCGTGGCCCTGCCCTGTGCGCACCTCCGCTCCCGCGGCGATGGCGCCCAGGATGTAGGCGCGCGCCAGGCGCACAGCGTCCTCCAGCGCATGCCCCAGGGCCAGGTGCGCGGCGATCGCCGAGGACAGGGTGCAACCCGTGCCGTGCACGTTCTTGCTGGCGATGCGCGCCGACGCCAGGCGCAACGGATCGCGGCCGGGCTGCAGCAGCAGGTCCACCACCTCGTCGCCCTGCAGATGCCCGCCCTTGAGCAGCACGTTGGGCGCGCCCAGGGCCAGCAGTTCCTTGGCCGCGGGTTCAAGTCCCGCAATGCCGGCGATCTTGTGACCGAGCAGCAGCTCGGCCTCGTCCAGATTGGGCGTGATCACGGTGGCCAGGGGGAAGAGCTCCTTCACCAGCACGGACACGGTCTCTTCGGCGATCAGTCGGTCGCCGCTGGTGGCCACCATCACCGGGTCCAGCACCACGTGCTGCAGCCTGTGTTTGCGGATGGCCTGCGCCACCACGCGCACGATCTCGGGCGCGTGCAGCATGCCGATCTTCACGGCATCGGCGCCGATGTCTTCGAGCACGGCGTCGATCTGCGCGGCCAGAAACTCGGGCGGCACGCCGTGGATGCCGCGCACGCCCTGCGTGTTCTGCGCGGTCAGGGCCGTGATGGCCGTCATGCCGTAACAGCCCAGGGCACTGAAAGTCTTGAGGTCGGCCTGGATGCCGGCGCCGCCGCCGCTGTCCGAGCCCGCGATGGACAGCACGCGCGGGTAGTGTTTTTCGTTCCTTGTCATGAACAAAATTATCAGGCTTTTTGAATGAACGCCAAGACACCCGGTCCGCTTTCTGTTGTGCTGGGCGCCGGCCTCATGGGCCGGCTGCTGGCCTGGCAGCTCGCGCGCGCCGGCCACCGGGTGACCGTGTACGAGGCCGGTGGCACCGACGCCCAGAGCTCACCGGCACGCATTGCCGCGGCCATGCTCGCGCCCCTGGCCGAGTCCGCCATCACCGAGCCCAGCGTGGTCGAGATGGGGCGCCATGCGCTGACGCGCTGGCCCACCCTGTTGGCGCAGCTGTCGCAGCCGGTGTTTTTCCAGCAGGAAGGCACGCTGGTCCTCTGGCACCGCCAGGACGCGGCCGAGGCGCGCCGTTTTGCCAGCCAGTTGCAGGCCACCAACGAGAAAGTGCCGGCCCTGCCCAAGGTCCAGACCCTGGACGCCGCGGGGGTGAAACGACTTGAACCCAGCCTGGAAAACCGCTTCGCCCAGGGCCTCTACCTGCCCTTGGAGGCCCAGCTCGACAACCGCCAGCTGCTGGCCGCGCTGCTGCACGAGTTGCAGACCCTGGAGGTCGGTCTGCACTGGAACAGCCCGCGTGCCCCGCAGGACTTCCAGCCGGGCACGAAGGGCCAACCCGACTGGTTGTTCGACTGCCGTGGCCTGGGCGCCAACGCCGAGTGGGGCCAGTTGCGCGGCGTGCGTGGCGAGGTGGCCCGCATCCACGCGCCCGAAGTGTCACTCAGCCGCCCCACGCGCCTGATTCACCCGCGCTACCCGATCTACATCGCGCCCAAACAGGACCATCTCTTCGTGATCGGCGCCACCGAGATCGAGAGCAACGACCTTTCGCCGCCCAGCGTGCGCTCCACACTGGAACTGCTGAGCGCAGCCTACGCCGTGCACCCGGGTTTTGCCGAGGCGCGCATCCTGGAGATCGCCACCCAGTGCCGCCCCACCCTGCCCGACAACCTGCCCGCCATCCGCCGCCTCGGCCCGCGTTGCCTGCAGATCAACGGCCTGTACCGCCACGGCTTCATGATCTCACCGGCCCTGCTGGACGTGGTGCTCGAGTACGTGCAGGAGCAGACCACTACACTCGCGGGTTCGTTGGACCTGCGCATGGAAACCGTCGCATGAAAGTCATCATCAACAAACGCGAATACGAATTGGCCGCGAGCGCCACGCTGGCCGATGCCGTGGCCACCATCGAGGCCAAGCCCCCGTTTGCAGCAGCGGTCAACACCCAGTTCGTGCCCAAGACGCAATACACCCAGCAAGTTCTGAATGCGGGCGATCGCGTCGAAATCATCTCTCCCGTCACCGGCGGATGACATGGCACACCCCCAGGCTCCGCGCACTGCGTGTCGCTACGCCACCCCCCTTGCAGGGGGCAACGCCAGTGGCCCGGCAAAGCCGGTTCCACGGCGTTCCCCGACCAGGTTCCTTCAATCAAACACCACTGCCAAATAAATCGGACCACTGACATGCAGACTGTCCAAGATCCCCTCGTCCTCTACGGCGAAACTTTTCACAGCCGCCTGCTGCTGGGCACCTCGCGCTACCCCTCACCGGCTGTGCTCGAAGCCGCGGTGAAGCTGGCCAAGCCCGCCATGCTGACGGCCTCGCTGCGCCGCCAGGGTGCGGTGCCGCACGAAGCCGGCAACCCCTTCTGGGACATGCTCAAGAAGCTACAGGTGCCGGTGCTGCCCAACACCGCCGGCTGCCACAGCGTGCAGGAGGTCATCACCACGGCGCAGATGGCGCGCGAGGTCTTCGACACACCCTGGATCAAGCTGGAACTGATCGGCGACGACTACACCCTGCAACCCGACACGCTGAACCTGGTGGAAGCGGCCGACTGGCTCATCAAGGCCGGTTTCAAGGTCTTGCCCTACACCACAGAGGACCTGGTGCTGTGCCAGCGCCTGGTGGACGTGGGTTGCCAGGCCGTCATGCCCTGGGCCGCGCCCATCGGCACCGGCAAGGGGCCCGTCAATCCCTACGCCATGCGCATGCTGCGCGAGCGCCTGAACGTACCCATGATCGTGGACGCGGGCCTGGGCAAACCATCCCACGCCTGCACCGTCATGGAGTGGGGTTATGACGGCGTGCTGCTGAACACCGCCGTGGCCCTGGCCCAGGACCCGGTGGCCATGGCCGGTGCCTTTGCCGCCGCCGCCCAGGCCGGGCGCGATGCCTGGCGCTCCGGCGCCATGAACGAGCAGGACGCGGCCCAACCCTCCACGCCCGTGCTGGGCACGCCTTTCTGGCACCACACCTGATCACTCCTCCCATGTTCTCTCTGACACCCGAAGCGCAGGCCATCGTGGCCGCCCATCCGACACTGGCGCTGCCCGTCGTCGGCGAACCCGCCCTGAACTGCAGCCGCGACGACGCGGTCTACCGCCATGCCAAGCAGGCCTGCCTGGCCCTGGGTTTCATCGAGATCGACGCCGAATGCGTGGCCCTGGCCTGGCTGGCCCAGGTGCAGCGCACCGGCCACTTTGATGCAAAAACATGGCCGGACGAACCCGCCGATTTCGGTCTACGGCCCTGGCCACGCAGTGATGCTTTCCCGTCCTGTCCGAAAGCACTGGGCCTGTACGCCGTGCTGCCCGACGCCCGGTGGGTGGGCCGCATGGCGCGTGCGGGCGTACCGACCGTACAGCTGCGTTTCAAGTCCGACGATGCCGCCGCCGTGCGGCGCGAGGTGCAGGCAGCCGTGGAGGCCGTGCGCGGCACGCAGGCGCTGCTTTTCATCAACGACCACTGGCGCGAGGCCATCGCCGCTGGCGCCTACGGCGTGCACCTGGGCCAGGAGGACATGGAGATCGCCGACTTCGCCGCCATCCGCGCCGCCGGCCTGCGCCTGGGCCTGTCCAGCCACGGTTACGTCGAGATGGTGCGTGCGGACCAGTTGAGCCCCAGCTACATCGCGATGGGCGCGGTCTACCCGACCACGCTCAAACGCATGGCCACGGCAGCGCAAGGCCCGGGGCGGCTGGCCGCTTATGCCCGCCTGATGCGCCACTATCCGGGGGTGGGCATCGGCGGCATCTCGGCGGCCGAACTGCCCGAGATCAAGGCCGCGGGCGTGGGCTCGCTGGCCGTGGTGCGCGCCATCACGGCCAAGGCCAACCCCGAACAGGCGGCAGCCAGGCTGATGGCCGCGTGGGCCGCCTGAGGTCTCCGAACTTGTGAAGAAATCGTAGCGAGCGGCCCGAGCGCAAGGCGGCCGGAGCCAACACCGTTCAACGCCGCGACGGGCAAGCGCAGTAGATTTATTCGCAAGTTCTCAGGTGCTGGCGATGCGCTTGCTGACGTCCACCATGCGCGAAGCCACGATGGCGCCCAGGGCCATGGCCAGCGAGAGCGCCACATTCGGATGTTTCTTGCTCAGGGCCTCGAAATCCTCCGGGCTCATGGACCAGACCTTGCAGTTGCTGTAGGCCACCACCGAGGCGCTGCGCGGCAGGCGCGAGAAAAAGCTGCCCTCGCCCACCACGGTACCGGCGCCCAGGATGGCCAGCTGCATGAGCCCCTTGTCGGTTTTCACGTCGACCTTGAGGTTGCCCGTCTCCAGGAAATAGAGGTTGCGGTCCTGCGCGCCCTGCGAAATCAGCAGATGGCCGCGCTCGTGCTGGTGCGCATGCAGATGGTCGGCCACGATGTACCAGGACTGTGCGCCCAGATGACGGGACAGCACGCCATCCTCGGTGTTACGCGCAATGGCCGTGATCAGGCCGTTGACAGCGCTGTTCTGCGCCAGCGGATTGAAGGAATTCATCAGACACCCTTTTCTCGGGCCTGCCAGGCCCGGTCCTGTCGTTCTGCAAGGCACTCGCAGAGTATTGGGTGTCGCCCTGGGGCTGTCAAGCTCGCAAGCCCGACACCCCCGGGCTGTCCTCAGGAAGATTTGTCGGCCAGCTGGACCCGGTTGCGGCCCGCGTCCTTGGCCTGGTAAAGGGCCCTGTCGGCGCGCGAGAGCACGGCGTCGGCCGAGAGGTCGTCAGGGACGATGGCAGCGATGCCGATGCTGACCGTCATGCCCACCTCCTGCCGCCCGAAACTCAGAGGATGTTCGGCCAGCTTGTCGCAGATGCGCTGGGCAAAACCCTGGGCCGCCTGCGGCCCGCTGCCGGGCAGGATGATGGCGAATTCCTCGCCGCCCATGCGCCCGGCGATATCGATCGCACGCAACTCGTGCCGCAGGATGTTGGAAAAGTGGCGCAGGACGCTGTCGCCAGCGGCATGGCCATACTGGTCGTTGATGCGCTTGAAGTGGTCCAGGTCCAGCATCAGCACGCAGGCCTCGCTTGTGGTGCGGCGGCGCACCCGCCCCAGCTCGTCCTCCAGCCGGTGCAGGAAGTGGCGCCGGTTGGGCAGTCCCGTGAGCGCATCGGTGCTGGCCTGCTCGCGCAGATCGACCTCCAGCTTCTTGCGTTCGGTGATGTCGATGCGGCTGCCGATGATGTAACCCCGGGGGGTGCGGTGCTCGCTGAACTGCAGCCAGCGGCCGTCGGCCAGTTCCAACTCATACTGCGTCCCGTCGGCCACACGGTGCTGGCGCAGGCGCCGGGCCAGCCAGGCCTCCTCCTGGCCCAGGGCCTCTGCGTAGAGACCGCGCTGCAAGCCGGTGCGCAGGATCTCCACGAAGCTTTTGCCGGGATGGATGACATCGCGCAAACTTTTGAACAAGCGCAGATGCGCCTCATTGCACATCACGACGCGGTCCTCGGGATCGTAGATGGTGATGCCTGCCGACAGGCTGTTGATGCCCTCGCTCAGGAGTTGCAGGGCCTGGTCGGCCTCGGCCATCGCGGCCTCGCGCTGGGTCTCGATGTGGGCCATGCGCCTGAGCGTGACACCCAGCAGCAGCGCCAGCACGAGGATGAAGGCCACGACATAGGTCGCGCCGCGGTACCAGTTCTGCAGGGCATCGGCTGCGGAGATGCCGATCACGACGTAGAAGGGGTATTGATCGATCTTGCGAAAACCGTAGAGACGGTGCTCACCATCGGTGACGGCTCGGAACGCGGCCTGCCCGGCGATTTCACCCGCGTCGATGCGGGCCTGGATGGGGTTGCGCACCGGCTTGTTGAACTCGCTCTCGATCCAGGGATAACGGATCACCAGCTTGTGGTCCACGCTGCTGCGCGCAAAGGCGACGCTGCCCGGGCTCAGCCGCAAGGTGCGGAGGATCTGCTCGAAATAGCCCAGGTTCAGCGAGCCGGCGATCACGCCGATCATCCGCCCCTGCGCATCGCGCACGGGCACATAGGTGGCCACGGTCAACTGTCCCGAGACATGACCACGCACCAGCTCGGAGAAGGCGATGGTGGCCTCCGGGTGGCTTTTGAGGTGCTGGAAATCCGGCCTTTGGGCAATGCTGCCCGATCGCTGAAGGTCCTGCGGGAGCCGGGTGCCGTAGAGGATGTTGCCTTCGCCATCCCAGACGAAGATGTCGCGCAGTTCGGGGAACTGCGCCTTGTAGGGCATGAGGATGTCCGCCATGGTCTGCCGGTGGCGGGGCACGGCAGAGGTCTGCAAGGCAGCGGCCGGCGTGCGCGCCGCAATCTGGTGCAGGGTCGCATCCATGCGCCGCATGGTCGCCGACATCTGACCATCAACGGTCTGCGCCAGGTTGTCGGCGTCGTCCGAAGCACGCGCCAGCGAGGTCTGGTAGCCGAGATGGAGCAGGTAGGCCAGCACCAGCACCAGCCCGGCAAAGCCCAGCGCGAGCATGCGTGTCTGGGCGCGGGGCGTCATGAGCATGATGCGGCCTGCGGGTCTCAGCCGATCCAGCGCCGTGCGTTGCGCCAGATCTGCATCCAGGGGCTGGCGGCGCTCTTGTCCAGCGGCGTCCAGCTCATCTGGATGTTGCGGAACACGCGCTCGGGGTGCGGCATCATGGCCGTGAAACGGCCATCGGCGGTGGTGACGGCGGTCAGGCCGCCGGCGCTGCCGTTCGGGTTGCAGGGGTAGGCCTCGGTCGCGGCCCCATGGTTGTCCACGAAGCGCATGGCCGCGATGGCCTGGTCGGCCTTGCCGCGGTAGGCGAAATTGGCGTAACCCTCGCCATGCGCCACGGCAATCGGCAGGCGGCTGCCGGCCATGCCCCGGAAGAACAGGCTCGGTGATGGCAGCACCTCCACCATGGACAGGCGGGCCTCGAAGCGTTCGCTGCGGTTGGTGGTGAAACGCGGCCAGGCTTCGGCGCCCGGAATGATGTCGGCCAGTTCGGCAAACATCTGGCAGCCGTTGCACACGCCCAGGCCGAAGGTGTCGGGGCGGGCGAAGAAGGCCTGGAACTGCTCGGACAGCACCTGGTTGAAGGTGATGGAACGCGCCCAGCCGACGCCGGCGCCCAGGGTGTCGCCATAGCTGAAGCCGCCGCAGGCCACCACCCCCTTGTAGTCCTGGAGCTTGGCACGGCCGCTTTGAAGATCGGTCATGTGCACATCGTAAGCCTCGAAGCCGGCCCCGGTGAAGGCATAGGCCATCTCCACATGCGAGTTCACGCCCTGCTCACGCAGCACCGCCACCCTGGGGCGGCTCTTGAGCAGCGCCGGGGCGAGACCTTGCGCCGGATCAAAGGTGAGGTGCACGTGCAGACCCGGATCGTTGGGCGCGCCAGCCGCTGCGTGCTCCGCGTCAGCGCAGGCCGTGTTGTCACGCTGCTGGTTGATCTTCCAGCTCACGCTGTCCCAGACCTGGTGCAGGTCGGCGAGCTTGGCGCTGAACACCGGCTTGGCATCACGCCAGACCTGCAGCTCACCGACGCCGGCGCTCACAGCGCCACCGGCCGGGCGTGTCTTGCCTATGACATGGCTGAACTTCGAGAGACCCTGCTCGCGCAGCAGGGCCAGCACGGTGTCGCGGTCTTCGCTCTTCACCTGCAGCACCGCGCCCAGCTCTTCGTTGAAGAGGGCCCTGAGCGTGAGCTCGTCACGGCGCGCGCTGACCTGGTTTGCCCAGTTCTTGCTGTCACCGGCATCCATGCGGCTGTCGGAAATACCGTCGCCCTCGGTCACGAGCATGTCGACGTTGAGCGCCACACCCACGTGGCCGGCAAAGGCCATCTCGGCCACTGCCGCCAGCAGGCCGCCGTCGCTGCGGTCGTGGTAGGCCAGCAGCTTGCCCTGCGCGCGCAGGGCGTTGACGGCGTTCACGAGTTTCACGAGATCCTGCGGATCGTCCAGGTCCGGCACCACATCACCCGTCTGGTTCAGGGTCTGCGCGAGGATGGAACCCGCCATGCGGTTCTGGCCGTGGCCCAGGTCCACCAGCAGCAGGGTGGTGTCGGCCGTGTTGTTCAGTTGCGGGGTCAACGTGCCCCGCACATCGGACAGCGTGGCAAAGGCGCTCACGATCAGCGAGACCGGCGAGGTGACCTTCCTCTTGTCCGCACCGTCCTGCCACTGCGTGCGCATGGACAGGCTGTCCTTGCCCACGGGGATGGAAATACCCAGGGCCGGGCACAGTTCCATGCCCACGGCCTGCACCGTGGCGTAGAGCGCGGCGTCTTCGCCGGGCTCGCCGCAGGCGGCCATCCAGTTGGCCGAGAGCTTGACACGCGGGAGTTCGAACGGTGCGGCCAGCAGGTTGGTGATGGCCTCGGCCACGGCCATGCGGCCCGAAGCCGGGGCATCGAGCGCGGCCAGCGGCGTGCGCTCGCCCATGCTCATGGCCTCACCCTTGAAACCGGCATAGTCGGCCAGGGTCACCGCCACATCGGCCACGGGCACCTGCCAGGGGCCGACCATCTGGTCGCGGTGCGTGAGGCCGCCCACAGTGCGGTCGCCGATGGTGATCAGGAAACGCTTGGAGGCCACGGTCGGGTGGCTCAGCACCTCGATCACGGCCTTTTGCAACGCCACACCGCCGAGGTTCAGCGGCTTGAAGGTACGCGCGATGGTCTTCACATCGCGGTGCATTTTGGGTGGTTTGCCCAGCAGCACGTTCATGGGCATGTCGACCGGGCTTTCATGGCCCGCGTCAGCCAGCACCAGCTGGCGCTCTTCGGTGGCCACGCCGACCACGGCAAAGGGGCAACGCTCGCGCTCGCAGAAGGCCTGGAACTGTTCCAGCGACTCGGGCGCGATGGCCATCACATAACGTTCCTGGCTCTCGTTGCACCAGATTTCCTTGGGCGCCAGGCCCGATTCTTCGAGCGGCACCGCACGCAGGTCGAAGCGCGCGCCGCGGCCGGCGTCATTGCTCAGCTCGGGGAAGGCGTTGGACAGGCCGCCGGCGCCCACGTCGTGGATGGCCAGGATGGGGTTCTTGTCGCCCTGTGACCAGCAGTGGTTGATGACCTCCTGCGCGCGGCGCTCGATCTCGGGGTTGCCGCGCTGCACGGAATCGAAATCGAGCTCGGCCGCATTGGCGCCCGTGGCCATGGAGCTGGCCGCACCACCGCCCATGCCAATGCGCATGCCCGGGCCGCCCAGCTGGATCAACAGCGTGCCGGCCGGGAACAGGATCTTCTGGGTCTGGTCCGCGTCGATGACACCGACGCCGCCGGCGATCATGATGGGCTTGTGGTAAGCACGCTGCACAGTGTCCACATCGCTCGTGACGGCCTGCTCGTACTCGCGGAAATAACCCGCCAGATTGGGTCGGCCGAATTCGTTGTTGAAGGCCGCGCCACCCAGCGGGCCCTCGATCATGATCTGCAGCGGGCTGGCGATGTGCTCGGGCTTGCCGCCCTTTTCATCCGACCAGCCCCCCCAGAGCTTGGACACCGTGAAGCCGGTCAGGCCCGCCTTGGGACGCGAGCCGCGGCCGGTGGCGCCCTCGTCGCGGATCTCGCCGCCCGCGCCCGTGGAGGCACCGGGGAAGGGGGAAATGGCCGTCGGGTGGTTGTGCGTCTCGACCTTCATCAACACGTGGTTCACGGCCTCGGACTTCTCGTAACCCGGTGCGCCGCCCTGCCCCATACGAGCCACGAAACGCTCGACGGAGTTGCCTTCCATGATGGAGGCGTTGTCCGAATAGGCCACCACCGTGTGCTGCGGGCTGAGCTGGTGGGTGTTGCGGATCATGCCGAACATGCTGCGCGGCTGGCGCACGCCGTCAATGCTGAAGTCGGCGTTGAAGATCTTGTGGCGGCAGTGTTCGCTGTTGGCCTGGGCGAACATCATGAGCTCGACGTCGGTCGGGTTGCGCTTCAGGTCCCTGAAGGCCTGAACCAGGTACTCGATCTCGTCCTCGGCCAGGGCCAGGCCGAACTGCAGATTGGCCTTTTCCAGGGCGACACGGCCACCGCCCAGAATGTCCACATGTTCCATGGGGACCGGGTGCAGTTCGGTGAACAGGGCGCAGGCCTCGGCGCGTGTGGCCACGGCGCTTTCGGTCATGCGGTCATGCAGCTGTGCGGCCACCTGGCCCAGTTGCTCGGCGCTCAGCGCCGCCTTGCCCAGCAGGCCTGTCCTGAGCGTGAGGCGGTATTCGACCACGCGCTCCACGCGGTGCACGGCCAGGCCGCAGTTGTGGGCGATGTCGGAGGCCTTGGAGGCCCAGGGCGAGACCGTGCCCAGGCGCGGCGCCACCACCACCAGCGGGCCCTCGGCCGGGCCGGTGTAGGGATCGCCGTAAGCCAGCAGGGCGGCCAGTTGCTGCTGGAGTTCGGCCGTCGGCTCGGCGTCGCAGGCCGCCAGGTGCACATAACGCGCGGCGATGCCGCTGATCTTGTCGTGGATGCCCTGCAGGCGGGGCAGGAGTTGCTGGATGCGAAAGGGGCTGAGGGCGCTGCCGCCTTCGAAGGAGGAGATGTGCAGGGTCACAGGGGTGGCCTAGGGTGGTGTGCGGGGGGAAAGGGCAAATTTTAGCTCCGACATCACAAGCCCTTCGGGCAATTGTGAGTCTGCTCTGAAGCTGCCGCTTTACTTCGCCCCACCCCGATCAGGCCCTGACCGGCATGAAAGCGCCGCCGATGGGATAATTACGCCCCATGACGATCACCTACAAAGACGAAGCAGGAATTGCCGGCATGCGCCTGGCCTGCCGGCTGGCGGCCGAAGTGCTGGATTACCTGACCCCCCATGTGCAACCCGGCATCACCACGGGCGAAATCGACCGCCTGGCCGCCGCCTACATGAAGACCCAGGGCACGACCTCCGCCACCCTGGGCTACCAGCCCGCCGGTTATCCGCCCTACCCGGCCTCCCTGTGCACCTCGGTCAACCACGTGGTCTGCCACGGCATTCCCGGGGACAAGGCGCTCAAGAAGGGTGACATCGTCAACATCGACGTCACCGTCATCAAGGACGGCTGGTTCGGCGACACCAGCCGCATGTTCATCGTGGGCGACGCCTCCATCGCCGCCAAACGCCTGTGCTCCTTCACCTACGAGGCCATGTGGCACGGGATCGAGCAGGTCAAGCCCGGCGCCCGCTTGGGCGACATCGGCTGGGCCATCCAGAAATTCGCCGAAAGCAACGGCTTTTCCGTGGTGCGTGAGTTTTGCGGTCACGGGATCGGCCGGGTCTTCCACGAGGAGCCGCAGGTGCTGCACTACGGCAAGCCCGGCACCCTGGAGGAGCTGAAACCCGGCATGACCTTCACCATCGAGCCCATGATCAACGCCGGCAAGCGCGAGATCAAGGAACTGGGCGACGGCTGGACCATCGTCACCAAGGACCACTCACTCTCAGCCCAGTGGGAACACACGGTGCTGGTCACGCCCACCGGCTACGAGGTGCTGACGCTCTCGGCCGGCAGCCCGCCGAAGCCGGCTTTCGTCAAGGCAGCAGCCCTGGCTTGAGTCCTGCCCGCACCAGCGTCGCCATGACAGCGACCCCCCAGACCCTCCGTGAGCAGTACCGCGCCCGCAAGGCCGACCTGCTGCTGGGCGTCAGCAACAGCGGCCCCTCCACCCGCGGCGTGCACGCCGCCCTGCGCCAGCTGGCACGCCTGGCCGACGACACCCTCAAGACGCTGTGGAAGCAGGCCGGTTTCGGCCCCGGCCCGGCCCTGGTCGCCGTGGGCGGCTTCGGGCGCGGCGAACTGTTCCCCCATTCGGACATCGACGTCCTGCTGCTGCTGCCCGAAGGCCAGTCTCCGGACACGGACGAAGCCCTGCGCCAGCGCATCGAGACCTTCATCAGCAGTTGCTGGGACGCCGGCCTGGAGATCGGCTCCAGCGTGCGCACCGTCGAGGAATGTCTGGCCGAGTCCGCCAAGGACGTGACGGTGCAGACGGCGCTGCTGGAATCGCGCCTGATCTGCGGCAACGCGGCCCTGTTCAAGGGTTTTCGCTGGCGCTTCCGTCAGGCCCTGGACGCGCGCGCCTTTTTCGTCGCCAAGACGCTGGAGATGCAGCAGCGCCACAACAAGTTCGAGGACACGCCCTACGCGCTGGAGCCCAACTGCAAGGAATCCCCGGGCGGCCTGCGCGACCTGCAGATCATCCTCTGGGTGGCCCGGGCGGCCGGCTACGGCAAATCCTGGGACGAACTGGCCCGCACCGGCCTGGCCACCCCCTTCGAGGTGCGCCAGCTCAAGCGCAACGAGGCCATGCTGGAGCTGATCCGCCTGCGCCTGCACCTGATTGCCGGCCGGCGCGAAGACCGCCTGGTCTTCGACCTGCAGACGGCGGTGGCCAACACCTTCGGCTACAACTCAGATACAGCGGAAGTCCGCACCAAGGTGCGCGCCAGCGAATCGCTGATGCGCCACTACTACTGGGCCGCCAAGGCGGTGACCCAGCTCAACCAGATCCTGCTGCTCAATATCGAGGAGCGGCTCAATCCGCGCACGCAGGCACCGCGCGCCATCAACGCGCATTTCCTGGACAAGGGCGGCCTGATCGAAGTCGTCAGCGACGATCTCTACCAGCGCGAGCCGCACGCCATCCTGGAGACCTTCCTGGTCTACCAGACCACCGAGGGCGCCAAGGGCCTGTCGGCGCGCACCCTGCGCGCCCTGTACAACGCGCGCGGCCTGATGACGGCGAAGTTCCGCAAGGACCCGGTCAACCGCCGTACCTTCATGGCCATCCTGCAGCAGCCGCGCGGCATCACGCATGCCATCCGGCTCATGAACCAGACTTCCGTGCTGGGGCGCTACCTCTGGATCTTCCGGCGCATCGTGGGCCAGATGCAGCACGACCTGTTCCACGTCTACACCGTGGACCAGCACATCCTCATGGTGCTGCGAAATGTGCGGCGCTTTTTCATGGCCGAGCACGCGCACGAGTACCCCTTCTGTTCGCAACTCGGTGCCGGCTGGGACAAGCCCTGGATCCTCTATGCGGGCGCCCTCTTCCACGACATCGCCAAGGGCCGCGGCGGCGACCACTCCGACCTGGGCGCCGTGGAAGTGCGGCGTTTCGCGAGCCAGCACGGCATCAGCCGCGAGGACGCGCGCCTGATCGAGTTCCTGGTCAAGGAACACCTGTCCATGAGCCGCATCGCGCAGAAGTCCGACCTGAGCGACCCGGACGTCATCGCCGCCTTCGCCAGGCAGGTCGGCAACGAGCGTTACCTCACGGCCCTGTACCTGCTGACGGTGGCCGACATCCGCGGCACCAGCCCCAAGGTCTGGAACGCCTGGAAGGGCAAGCTGCTGGAAGACCTCTACCGCTACACCCTGCGCGCCCTGGGCGGCCACGCGCCTTCGCCCGACGCCGAGGTCGAGGCGCACAAGCGCGAGGCCCTGGTCAAGCTGGCCCTGCACAGCCTGCCGTTTGAGGCGCATAAAAAGCTCTGGGACACGCTGGACGTGGGCTATTTCATGCGCCACGACGCCGACGACATCGCCTGGCACACGCGCCACATCTCCCGCCATGTCGGCACCGACCAGCCCATCGTGCGTGCGCGCCGCTCATCCGCCGGTGAAGGCCTGCAGGTGCTGGTCTACACCGCCGACCAGCCCGACCTCTTCGCGCGCATCTGCGGTTATTTCGACCAGGGCGGCTTCAGCATCCAGGACGCGCGCATCCACACGGCGCGCAACGGCTACGCGCTCGACACCTTCCAGGTCGTCACCTCGGGCATGCAGGATCACTACCGCGAAATGACCAGCATGGTCGAGTCCGGGCTGGCCCGCGCCATCGCCGAGGCCGCGCCCCTGCCCGAACCCAGCCGCGGGCGGCTCTCTCGCCGCGTCAAGAGCTTCCCCATCACACCGCGCGTGAGCCTCAAGCCCGATGAGAAGGCCCAGCGCTGGCTGCTCAGCATCTCGGCCAGCGACCAGGCCGGCCTGCTCTACAGGGTGGCGCGCGTATTGGCCCGCCACCGCATCAATCTGCAGCTGGCCAAGGTCAACACCCTGGGCGAGCGCGTGGACGACGTCTTCCTCGTCGACGGCCCCGAGCTGCAGAACAACCGCGCCCAGATCGCCATCGAAACCGAGCTGCTGGACGTGCTGGGCTCTTGATGACGCGCTCTGCGAGCGCATGACCTCGCTGCTGCGCAGCAGCGATGACGGAATGACGCCAGTCATGCGGACTTCGCCCGCGTCATCCATGCGTCTTCTGCGCGAGGTCATGCCCGCGCAGCGGGCTTCATGCTCAGTCGTCCGCGCTGGCGTCCAGTCCCGGGAACAGCACCTCGGTGTAGCCGAACTGCGCGAAGTCGCGTACCCGCATGGGGTAGAGCTTGCCGATCAGGTGGTCACACTCGTGCTGCACCACACGGGCGTGGAAGCCGTCCACCGTGCGGTCCACCGCGTCGCCATACTGATCCAAGCCGGTGTAGCGGATGCGCTGCCAGCGTGGCACCACGCCGCGCAGACCCGGCACCGAGAGACAGCCCTCCCAGCCCAGTTGCTCCTCATCTCCCAAGGGCGTGATCACCGGATTGCACAGCACGGTGCGCGGCACCACGGGTGCATCGGGGTAACGCGGGTTGAACTCTCCGCTGCCGAAGATCACCACCTGCAGGTCCACGCCGATCTGCGGCGCCGCCAGGCCCGCGCCGTTGGCGGCCACCATGGTGTCCAGCAGATCGGTGATCAGCAAGTGCAGTGCGTCGCTGTCGAAGTCGGTCACCGGCTGGGCTACACGCAGCAGGCGCGGGTCGCCCATTTTGAGGATTTCACGAACAGTCATGGTTGGAGACGCGATAGGGAAGCCACAAGCATAAGGCCACGGCACAATGGCTGCATGCCCTTGCCACCCCCTCCCGTCCCCCGCCGCCCGCCCCTGATCCGCTGGTTCTACCTGGGCCTGGCCCTGCTGAGCCTGCTGCTGGGTGTGATCGGCATCTTTCTGCCCCTGCTGCCCACCACGCCCTTCATCCTGCTCGCAGCCTGGGCTGCGGCCCGCAGCTCGCCGCGCCTGCTGGCCTGGCTGGAGAATCACACGGCCTTCGGTCCCATGATCCGCGACTGGCGCCGCGGTGGCGTGGTGCGACGCCGCGCCAAATGGATGGCGACGGTGCTCATGTCGGCTTCGGGCCTGTACCTGCTCTGGGGCTCGCACCCGCGCTGGGCGGCCTGGCTGGCCATCGCCTGCATGGCGACCGTGGCCGTCTGGCTATGGCGGCGGCCGGAGCGTTTCGCGAACGATCCGGTTGCCACGCCGGACTGAGGGCTTCAGCCGGCGGCCGTACCCAGCAAGGCCTGCAGCCCTGCTTCATCGAGCACGGCCACGCCAAGCTCGCGCGCCTTGTCCAGCTTGCTGCCCGCTTCCGCACCCGCCACCACGTAGTCGGTCTTCTTGCTGACCGAGCCCGCCACCTTGGCGCCGGCGGCTTCCAGCATTTCCTTGGCCTGCTCGCGGCTCAGTGTGGGCAAAGTTCCGGTCAGCACAAAGGTCTTGCCGGCCAGGGGCAACCGGGCGGCCGGGCTGGGCTCGCTCTCTTCCCAACGCAGGCCGCAGGCACGCAGCTGCTCCACCACCTCACGGTTGTGTGTCTGTTGGAAGAAGGTGTGGATGCTCTGCGCCACCACGGGGCCCACGTCGGGCACCTGGAGCAACTGGTCTTCGGACGCATCCAGGATCGCGTCCAGTTTGCCGAAGTGGCGCGCCAGCGCCTTGGCCGTGGCCTCGCCCACATGGCGTATCCCTAAGCCGTAGAGGAAGCGCGGCAAGGTGGTCTGTTTGGACTGTTCCAGCGCATCGACGATGTTCTGCGCCGATTTGTCGGCCATGCGCTCCAGGCCGGCCAGCGCCACCAGACCCAGGCGGTAAAGATCGGGCAGGGTCTTGACCACGCCACCATCGACCAGTTGGTCCACCAGCTTCTCGCCCAGGCCCTCGACCTCGACAGCGCGGCGCTGCGCGAAATGCAGAATGGCCTGCTTGCGCTGGGCGCTGCAGAACAGGCCGCCCGTGCAACGGTAATCGGCCTCGTCTTCCTCACGCACAGCCGCCGAGCCGCAGACCGGGCAGATGCGCGGCATGACGAAGATCTCGGCCCCGGGCTGGCGCTTCTCTGGCAGCACGGCCACCACCTCGGGAATCACGTCGCCGGCGCGGCGCACGATGACCGTGTCGCCGACACGCACGTCCTTGCGGCGCGCCTCGTCCTCGTTGTGCAGGGTGGCATTGGTCACCGTCACGCCGCCCACAAACACCGGCGCCAGCTTGGCCACGGGCGTGAGCTTGCCGGTGCGGCCCACCTGCACTTCGATGGCCTGCACCGTGGTCAGCATCTCCTGCGCCGGGTACTTGTGCGCCACGGCCCAGCGCGGCTCGCGCGTCTTGAAGCCGAGCTGCTGCTGAAGTTGCAGGGAATTGACCTTGTAGACCACACCGTCGATGTCAAAAGGCAGGGCGTCGCGTTTGGCGCCCATGGCATGGTGAAAAGCGACCAGCCCCTCGGCGCCCTGGGCCACGACCCGTTCCGCGCAGACCGGCAGGCCCAGGGTCTGCAGGGCGTCCAGCATCTGGCTGTGCGTGGCGGGGACGGCCCAGCCCTGCACCTCGCCCAGGCCGTAGGCAAAGAAACTCAAGGGCCGCTGCGCCACCAGCGCGGGATCGAGCTGGCGGATGGCGCCCGCCGCGGTATTGCGCGGGTTGATGAAGGTCTTCTCGCCTTTCTCGCGCTGCTTTTCGTTGAGCACGTCGAAGTCGTCGCGCCGCATGTAGACCTCGCCACGGACTTCCAGCACGGACGCGTCCGCGCCCGACAGCTTCAAGGGGATCTGGCCGATGGTGCGGATGTTCTGGGTCACGTCCTCGCCGGTCTCGCCGTCGCCACGCGTGGCGGCCTGCACCAGCACGCCGCGCTCGTAGCGCAGATTGATGGCCAGGCCGTCGAATTTGAGTTCGGCTGCGTATTCGACCGGCGGATCGGATTCCAACAGACCCAGGGCTTTGCGCACGCGGGCATCGAAGTTCTGCGCACCCTGCTCCGTCGTGTCGGTCTCGGTCTCGATGGAGAGCATGGGCACGGCATGGCGCACCGGCATCAAGCCGTCCAGCACCTTGCCACCCACGCGCTGCGTGGGCGAATCAGGGGTCAGCAGCTCAGGATGCGCGGCCTCCAGCGCCTGCAGTTCACGGAACAGCCGGTCGTACTCGGCATCCGGGATTTCCGGTGCGTCGAGCACGTAATAACGGTGGGCGTGGTGGTGCAGGAGCTGGTGCAGTTCCTGCACGCGTTTCAGATCATGCGTTCTGCTCATCAGGAAATCGACAGGGGGATATCACGAAAACAAGCGTCGCGCCAGCACCGAACCGGCCGAGAGCTCGCGCTCGTCCAGCCGGTCGTAGAGGTTCTCCAGCTCGGCGCCGATCAGGTCCATGGCGTCGGTGCTCAGGGGCCGGCCGTTGTCGTCGGTGATCTGGCCGTCCATCACCTCGGCCAGGCGCGTGGCAGCCACACGCAGGCGCACATAGGGCTGCTCGGAGCGCGCGACCTGGGCCACGTCCAGACTCAGCGTCATGTCGCGGATGGCGGTCTGCGCCGGGTCGGCCGCCTGCGCGGCCTGGGGGTCGTACTGCAGACCCAGCACCGGGGGCTGGCCGCCCACGCTGGCCGGCAGCACCATGCGCCCGGGCAGCACGCCGGTCACAAAACCCAGGCGCGCAGCGTTCTGCTGCACGTAGCCGGCGCTCCAGGCCGTGTGGCGCGCGCGCAGGGTCACGCTGAGCTGCGCGTCGTGTTCGCTGGCAAAGCTGTCGAGTTCGCGCGCACGGGCCACGGCGTCCATCATGTCGGGGAACTCGGGTGTGCCGCCCACGGCATCGGCCAGGGCCTGGGTCTTCACGACGAATTCGGAGTACTCGATCTCGTTGAGCGCGCCGGCACGGTTGGCCAGCTGCACGCCGGCCTGCAGGGCGCTGTAGCGCCGGCCCGGCTGGGGCGGCTCCCAGACCCCCGTGGCATCGTCCAGGCCTTCGATGGCGTAGGGCTTGCTGCCCACACGGCGCGTGGCCGGCATGTGCTGCAGCAGGGCCTCGCCGCTGACCGGGTGCTCGAGCTCGATGGCCGCGCTGACGTCGATCAACGGGTCGAGCTGGGCCTTCCGGTCCTGCATCGTGGGCAGCAGCAGCCCCTCTTCGTCGGCACTGCCGACGGCAGCGGGTGCGGCCGGTTCCAGCGCGAATTCATCCAGGCCATGCGGCTCGACGGGCGGGGCCTCGGGTTCGGCCTGGCGTGGCTGGTTGCGCCGCGACGTCCAGGCGCCATGGGCCACCAGGGCGGCCAGCAGCAGCACGCCAGCGATGGCCAGTCCGATTTGCAGTTTGCTCATCGGTGTCAGGCTCCGGGTCGCGTCAGGCCGCCTCGGCCATGGACACGGCGGATTCCATGTCCACTGCCACGATGCGCGAAACGCCCTGCTCCTGCATGGTCACGCCGATCAACTGCTCGGCCATTTCCATGGCGATCTTGTTGTGGCTGATGAAGAGGAACTGGGTGCCACGGCTCATGCTTCTCACCAGCTTGGCATAACGCTCGGTGTTGGCGTCGTCCAGCGGCGCGTCCACCTCGTCCAGCAGACAGAAGGGGGCCGGGTTGAGCTGGAAGATGGCAAACACCAGGGCGATGGCCGTCAGCGCCTTCTCGCCGCCCGAGAGCAGGTGGATGGTCTGGTTCTTCTTGCCGGGCGGCTGGGCCATGACCTGCACGCCAGCGTCCAGGATCTCGTCGCCGGTCATGATGAGCCGGGCCTGGCCACCGCCGAAGAGTTCGGGGAACATTTTGCCGAAGTGCTCGTTGACGGTCTTGAAGGTGCCCGCCAGCAGTTCGCGCGTCTCGCCGTCGATCTTGCGGATGGCGTCTTCCAGCGTGTTCATGGCGTCGTTCAGGTCGGCCGACTGGGCGTCCAGGAAGTGCTTGCGCTCGCGCGCGCTGGCCAGCTCTTCGAGCGCGGCCAGGTTGACGGCGCCCAGGGCTGCGATCTCGCGGTTCAGGCGGTCGATCTCGCCCTGCAGGCCGGTGAGGCGCACGTTGCCGTCTGCGATGGACTTGGCGACGGCCTCCAGGTCGGCCTGGGCGTCGGCCAGCAACTGGGCGTACTGCTCGAAACCCAGGCGCGCGGCCTGTTCCTTGAGTTGCATGTCCTGGATGCGCAGCCTGAGCGGGTCGAGTTCGCGCTCGAGCTTGATGCGGCGTTCGTCGCTGGCGCGCAGCTTGTTGGTCAGGTCGTCGTATTCGCTGCGCTTGGCGCCCAGGGCCTGTTCGCGCTCCAGCTTCAGGCTCAGGGCGTTCTGCAAACCGGCCTGGGCCGCGGCGTCGGTCAGGCGGGCCAGTTCGTCGCGGGCGCGTTGCTCTTCACCGGTGATGGAGGCCGCCTGCTGCTCGGCCGTCTCGATGGCGCGCGCCAGCTCGGCGCGGCGCGCATCCAGGGTGCGCAGCGAGAAGGTGGCCTCCTGGGCCTGGCGCTCCAGGCTGCGCTGCTGCTCGCGGCAGGCATTCAGTTTGCGCTCGGCCTCCAGAACGCGCTCGTCAAGCTGGGCGTGGCGTTCCTGGCTGTCGGCCAGCTGCATGTCGAGTTCTTCGAAGCGGCCTTCGGCGGCCAAACGGCGCTCCTGCAGTTCTTCCAGCAGGGCATCGACTTCGGCCAGGTCACCGGCGATCTGCTCGCTGCGCGCGCGGGTCTGCTCGGCCAGCTGTGTGAGGCGCAGGGTCTCGACCTGCAGCTCGTGGGCGCGGCTCTGCGTTTCGCTGGCTTCGCGGCGCGCGACCACCAAGCGCTGCGAGGCGTCGGCATAGGCGGACTCGGCACGCACCAGGGCACTGCGTGCTTCTTCGTTGATGAGGGACTGGGCGCGCAGCTGCTTTTCCAGGTTCTCGATCTCCTGGGCGCGGGCCAGCAGGCCGGCCTGCTCGGAATCCTGGGCGTAGAAGCTCACACTGTGGGCGGTGACGGCGTGGCCGCTCTTCACATAAAGGGTTTCACCCGGCTGCAGCTGCGCACGCTGGGCCAGGGCTTCCTCGAAGCTCTGCGCCACATAGCAGCCTTGCAGCCAGTCCACCAGCACGGCCTTGAGGCCGGCGTCGTTCACACGCAGCAGATCGGCCAGGCGCGGCAGGCCAACGGCTTTTTCAGGCGCGGCAGCCGAGGGGGCGCTGTAGAAGGCCAGCTTGGCCGGCGGCGCGTCATTGCCGAAGGCCTTGACCATGTCGATGCGGCTGACCTCCAGTGCGCCCATGCGCTCGCGCAAGGCGGCTTCCAGGGCACTTTCCCAGCCCTGCTCGATGTGCAGTTTGGTCCACAAGGCCTGCAGGTCCGCCAAGCCGTGTTTGGCCAGCCAGGGCTGCAGCTTGCCGTCGGTCTTGACCTTCTCCTGCAGGGCCTTGAGCGCCTCCATGCGCGCCGACAGGTCGGCCTGGCGGGCCGATTCGGTGTTGACCGTGTCCTGCTGGGTGCGGCGTGCCTCGTCGAGCTGCGGCACGCTGTCCTGCAACTCATGCAGGCGCACATCGGCCACACTGGCGGTTTCGCTGGCCTGGGCCAGCTGGGCCTGCAGGCTCTGCAGGCGCGCCTCGTCAGGGGCGGCCAGGGCCTTGCGGTCGGTGTCCAGGCGCTCGCGGCGCTGGTTCAGCTGGCGGGATTGTTCCTCGATGCTGCGCTGCTCGGCGGCCAGCACCTGGATCTGCTGCTGCACCTGGGTCACGCTGCCACGCTGTTCGTTGGCGCGGCTCTGGGCCTGGCGCAGGGCCTCTTCCATGTCCGGCAGGGCCTGGGCCTGCTCTTCCAGCTGGGCGGCCAGCTCCGTGGTCTTCTCCTCGCCCACCAGGGCCAGCTCGGCCAGGCTTTCGACCTCGGCCTGGGCGTCCTGCTTGCGCGTGGCCCACTGGGCGGTCTGCTCCTTCAGGGTGATGAGGCGCTCTTCGACGCGCTGGCGGCCTTCCACCACGAAACGGATCTCGGCCTCCAGACGCCCCACTTCGGTGCTGGCCTCGTAGAGCAGGCCCTGGGCCTGGTTGACCTGGTCGCCGGCCGCGTAGTGGGCCTGACGGATGGTCTCCAGATCGGCCTCGATGTGGCGCAGGTCGGCCACGCGCGATTCGAGCTCGATGACGGCCTTCTCGCCCTCCTGCTTGATGCGGGTCTGGTCGGCCTCGGCCTCGGAGCGCCGGAGGAACCAGAGCTGCTGCTGCTTGAGCGAGACGTCGGACTGCAGGGTGTTGTACTTCTGCGCAACCTCGGCCTGGCGTTCGAGCTTCTCGAGGTTGGCGTTGAGTTCACGCAGGATGTCTTCCACCCGCGTGAGGTTTTCGCGCGTGTCGGAGAGGCGGTTCTCGGTCTCGCGACGGCGCTCCTTGTACTTGGAAACGCCGGCGGCCTCTTCCAGGAAGAGGCGCAGTTCTTCCGGCTTGGATTCGATGATGCGGCTGATGGTGCCCTGGCCGATGATGGCGTAGGCGCGCGGACCCAGACCGGTGCCCAGGAACACGTCCTGGATGTCACGCCGGCGCACGGGCTGGTTGTTGATGTAGTAGCTGCTGGTGCCGTCACGCGTCAACACGCGCTTGACGGCGATCTCTGAATACTCACGGAAGGGGCCGCCGGCGCGGTGGTCGGCATTGTCGAAGACCAGTTCCACGCTGGAACGGCTGGCCGGCTTGCGTGTGGTGGTGCCGTTGAAGATCACATCCTGCATGGACTCGCCGCGCAGCTCGCTGGCACGGCTCTCGCCCAGCACCCAGCGCACGGCGTCCATGATGTTGGACTTGCCGCAGCCGTTGGGGCCGACCACGCCCACCAGCTGCCCGGGCAGCATGAAGTTGGTCGGCTCGGCGAAGGACTTGAACCCGGAAAGCTTGATGGAAGTGAGACGCACGTTGAGAACAGTCTGATGGCGGGAACAGCCTGAAATCATACCGTCCCGGCCCGTACGAAAATCGCGCGCTCCCGTGGGATTTGTGCTACGGGAAAACCCGGGACGTTGCATTCATATGCATTGCCATGCCCCGCGTCATGGCGGTCAGCGGACGGACCGTGTAGATTCACCGGTTTTGACCTGCTCCTCATAGAAGTCCATCCACCATGAATCAGGCCGCCAGCGAAATGCCACAGAACCATGTGCAGCAAATTTCCCTCAAGGAGCTCGGCCTGCGGCCTGGCATCGCGCTGCAGGTGCGCCGCCTGGTGGAAGGGGCCAGCAAGAAGGAAGGCCAGCTCTTCGGCGCCATCGAAAACCGCGGTGTCATGGTCGGCCCGCAGGGCCCCGAGGGTGAGGACACCGGCCTGACCGAGGGTGACGTCTGCATCGTGCGCGGTTTCACCGGCCAGCACGAGTTCTCCTTCATCAGCAAGGTCCTGCAGACCTACGAGAAGCCCTTTGTCTACGCCCTGCTGGCCTACCCGACCCAGGTCGACGCGCGCCAGGTGCGCCAGTCCCTGCGCACCAAGACCGGCTGGCCCGTCACGGCACAGGGCGGCGAGCTGAGCCAGGCCGGCCAGTTGCTGGACATCAGCCTGCAAGGCGCCATGATCAGCACCCCGGCGCAGATCGCCGCCGTGGGCAAGGTCATCGCCCTCGGCATCCATTGCATGGTCGAAGGCGAGTCCGTCACCCTGGCGCTCAAGGCCTCGGTCTGCCACAGCCACCGGGCTGCGGACGGCGAAACTCACTTCACCGGCATGGCCTTCCACGGCCTGAGCCAGCAGGACAAGCTGGTCCTGCATTACCTGACCCAGACCCCGCAGGGCTGAGCCGGCAAAGCTGTGTACTTCTCCATGGAATGACGGGGAAATCTTTCGCGACCAAGCGCAACCACTGCAAACTCATTAGCATGGCGCTGCACTATTTGGAGCAAACCCATGAATCCTGAAGTCGTTTCCAGCTACGACAGCACTTACGTCTTCCTTTCTTTCCTGATCGCTTTCGCTGGTTCCTTCGTCGCCCTGACGGCCGCCCGACGCATCATCGCCCCCAGTGGCAAGATCAACAGCTTCGATCTGCTGGCCTCCACGCTGGCCCTGGGCGGCATAGGTGTGTGGACCATGCACTTCATCGGCATGAGCGCCCTGAAAATGGACCTGCGCGTGGGTTACGCCATGACCGAGACGATCACCTCCCTGCTGCTGGTCTGCCTCGCCACCGGTTTTGGCCTGAGTTATGTCGCACGCGACCCGTCCAACCGTGGCCGTCTGCTGACGGGCGGCGCCTCGCTCGGTCTGGGCGTGGCCGTGATGCATTACCTGGGCATGTACGGCATGCGCTTCGGCGGCTACATCAGCTGGTCCTTCGTCCTGGTGCTGGTCTCCGTCCTGATCGCCGTCGTTGCGGCCACGGCCGCCCTCTGGCTGGCCTTCAACACCAAGCCCCTGGCGCTGCGCGTGCTGGCGGCCGTGATCATGGCTGCTGCGGTCAATGCCATGCACTACACCGGCATGGCGGCAGCTGATTTCGTCTGCACCACGGCAGACCGCCAGAGCCTGCCCCGCAGCTTCGGGGTGATTGTGTCCACCGACCTGCCCCAGGTGGTACTGGTCATGGCCGTCGGCATCACCCTGGTACTGTCCATCGACCTGCTGGCGCAGAAATTCCTGGGCGCACCGAAAAAACACTGACGCGGAGGGCATCCGGGTGCCGCCCTGCGGCGCCCGGCGCCGGTGGTGCCGGGGAGTTCCGGGATAATTCCCCGCATGAACCCCCTGCTCCGACGATTGCAGCCCTACCCTTTCGAGCGGCTGCGACAGCTTTTTTCCGGCATCACCCCCAACCCCGCCTACCGTCCCATCAGCCTGGGCATCGGCGAGCCCAAGCACCCCACCCCCGACTTCATCAAACGCGCGCTGACCGAGGCCCTGGACACCGGCCTGACCGGCTACCCGGCCACGGCCGGTGAACCGGCGCTGAGGCAGGCCGCGGCCGGCTGGCTGCAGCGCCGTTACGGTGTCAGCGTGGACCCCGCCACGCAGGTGCTGCCGGTCAACGGCACACGCGAGGCCCTGTTCGCGCTCACGCAGACCGTGGTGGACGGCAGCAAACCCGGCGCCCGTACCGGCGCAGACGGGGCTGGCCCGTTCGTGCTCTGCCCCAACCCGTTTTATCAAATCTATGAAGGCGCTGCGTTGCTGGCCGGCGCCGATGCCTATTACGTGCCCAGCGACCCGGCACGCAATTTCGCCGTGGACTGGGACAGCGTACCCGCCGAGGTCTGGGCCCGCACCCAGCTGATCTTCGCCTGCTCGCCCGGCAACCCGACCGGGGCCGTGATGCCGCTGGACGAGTGGGAAAAGCTCTTCGAGCTCAGCGACCGTTACGGCTTCATCATCGCCTCGGACGAGTGCTACAGCGAGATCTACTTCCGCGACGAGCCGCCCCTGGGCGGGCTGGAAGCCGCCGCCCGCCTCGGCCGCAAGGACTTCAAGAACCTGATCGCCCTGACCAGCCTGTCCAAGCGCAGCAATGTGCCGGGCATGCGCAGCGGTTTCGTGGCCGGGGACGTCAACGTCATGAAGGCCTTCCTGCTCTACCGCACCTACCACGGCAGCGCCATGAGCCATGTGGTGCAGGCCGCCAGCATCGCGGCCTGGAACGACGAGACGCACGTCATCGAGAACCGCAACCTCTACCGGCAGAAATTCGCCCAGGTCACCCCCATGCTCAGCGCCGTGCTGGACGTGGCCCTGCCCGATGCCGCCTTCTACCTGTGGGCCGGCGTGAAGGGCAGCGACACCGATTTCGCACGCGATCTCTACGCTCTTTACAATGTCACTGTTCTGCCCGGCAGCTATCTGGCGCGCGAGGCCCGCGGTTTCAACCCCGGCGCCGGGCGCGTGCGCATGGCGCTGGTGGCCGAAACCGCCGAATGCGCGGAAGCGGCCGAACGTATCGTCCAGTTTGTCAAATCCAGAACTTGAAACCTTGCGGGACAGATCTTCAGCCCTGTCCCCGACTGATTAGGAAAAACAATGAGCCAGCAACTGCAACAGACCATCGAAGCCGCCTGGGACAACCGCGCCAACATCTCCGTCAAGTCCGCGCCCAAGGAAGTGATCGAAGCCGTCGAACACGTCATCTCCGAACTGAACAAGGGCCGCCTGCGCGTGGCCACGCGCGAGTCCGTCGGCAAATGGACCGTGCACCAGTGGATCAAGAAGGCCGTGCTGCTGTCCTTCCGCCTCAAGGACAACGAAGTCATCAAGGCCGGCGACCTGGGCTTCTACGACAAGGTTCAGACCAAGTTTGCCCACCTGACTGCTGAAGAGATGGCTGCCACCGGCGTGCGGGTGGTGCCACCGGCCGTGGCCCGCCGCGGCAGCTTTATTGCCAAGGGCGCCATCCTGATGCCCAGCTACGTGAACATCGGCGCCTATGTCGACGAGAACACCATGGTGGACACCTGGGCCACGGTGGGTTCCTGCGCCCAGATCGGCAAGAACGTGCACCTCTCGGGGGGCGTCGGCATCGGCGGTGTGCTGGAGCCCGTGCAGGCCGGTCCGACCATCATCGAGGACAACTGCTTCATCGGCGCGCGTTCCGAGATCGTCGAAGGCGTGGTGGTCGAGGAGAACTCGGTCATCTCCATGGGCGTGTACATCGGCCAGAGCACCAAGATCTATGACCGCGCCACCGGCGAAGTCCATTACGGCCGCGTGCCGGCCGGCTCGGTGGTGGTTTCGGGCAACCTGCCCAGCGCCGACGGCAAGTACAGCCTGTATTGCGCCGTGATCGTCAAGCGCGTGGACGCGCAGACCCGCTCCAAGACCAGCCTGAACGACCTGTTGCGCGACTGATCATCACATGGCCCCCACGCTTGCCCCTTCGTGCGCTGCGCTGAACGTGCCGTCGCAAGACGCGACGGCTCTTCGTCCGGTCCCAGCCTGCGCAGGCAGGCTCGGAGCTGCGGGCCTCAGCCCCGAGGGGGCCGTGGTCGCCTTGGGGCGGCCCGGCGGCGACCCGGTTTCCATGACGAGGCTTACCAGTATCGGAGAAAGAAAATGAGCACGATGGGCACGATGGAACGGATCCTGCGATTGATGTCCGAGAAAAAAGCCTCGGACATCTATCTTTCGGCCCACTCGCCGGCGCTCATCCGCATCAACGGCCAGTGCGTGCCGATCAACAACCAGGCCCTGCCGGCCGATGCGCCGCGCAACCTGCTGGCCGAAATCATCCCCGAAGAACGCCTGGCCGAGCTCGACGCCTACAGCGAACTCAATATGGGCTTCCCGCTGCAGGGCGTCGGGCGCTTCCGTCTGAGCGCCATGCGCCAGCGCGGTACGGTGGCGGCCGTGATCCGTTTCGTCTCGGGCGAGATCCCCTCCCTGGGTTCGCTCTCGCTGCCGCCCATCCTGGACGACCTCATCATGGAAAAGCGCGGCCTGATCCTCATGGTGGGCGCCACCGGCATGGGCAAGAGCACCACGCTGGCGGCCATGATCGACTACCGCAACGAGAACGCCTCGGGCCACATCCTGACCATCGAGGACCCGATCGAATACCTGTTCAAGAACAAGCGTTCCGTGGTCAACCAGCGCGAGATCGGCGCCGACACCAAGAACCTGGGCACGGCCCTGCAGAACGCGCTGCGCCAGGCGCCCGATGTGATCATGATCGGTGAAATCCGCGACCGCGAGACCATGTCGGCCGCCATCGCCTACGCCCAGTCGGGCCACCTCTGCCTGGCCACCATGCACGCCAACAACAGCTACCAGGCCCTGAACCGGATCCTGAGCTTCTACCCGGTGGAAGTGCGCCAGACCATGCTGGGTGACCTCTCCAGTGCGCTCAAGGCCATCGTCTCGCAGCGCCTGCTGCGCACCACGACGGGCAGCCGCACGCCGGCGGTGGAAATCATGCTCAACACCAAGCTGATCTCGGACCTGATCGAGAAGGGCGACTTCTCCAGCATCAAGGAGGCCATGGAAAAAGCCATGGCCGAAGGCTCGCAGAACTTCGAACAGGACATCGCCCGCCTCATCACAGACGGCGTGGTCGACCGCAAGGAAGGCCTGGCCAATTCCGACTCGCCCACCAACCTCATGTGGCGCCTGCAAAATGACTTCAAGAAACCGGCCGCCCAGGCCGCAGATGAGCATGTGGATGACGAGCCGTCCTTTACTGAGATCACGCTGGACGTGAAGCACTGAGCCCCGCATGTCCCGTACCCTGCAACTGACCGAACAGCTGATCGCACGTCCCTCCGTCACCCCGGATGACGCCGGCTGCCAGGCCCTGCTGGCCGAACGCCTGCAGCCGCTGGGTTTTGTCTGCGAGACCATCGTCAGCGGTCCGGCCGATTTCCGCGTCACCAACCTCTGGGCCAAGCGTCTGACCCGGCCCGGCGCGCCGCTGCTGGCCTTTGCCGGCCACACCGACGTGGTCCCCACCGGCCCGGTGGCGCAGTGGAGCCAGGACCCCTTCACACCCACGCACCGTGGCGGCATGCTCTACGGCCGCGGCAGCAGCGACATGAAGGCCTCGATCGCCGCCTTTGTGGTCGCCGTGGAGGAGTTCCTCGCCACCCAGCCCCAGGCCCCGCTCAACATCGCCCTGCTGCTGACCAGCGACGAGGAAGGCCCGGCCGTGGACGGCACGGTCAAGGTCTGCGAAGCACTGAAGGCGCGCGGCGAGAAGCTGGACTACTGCATCGTCGGCGAGCCCACCTCGGTGCAGCGCACCGGCGACATGATCAAGAACGGCCGCCGGGGCACCATGAGCGGCAAGCTTACGGTCAAGGGCGTGCAGGGCCACATCGCCTACCCGCACCTGGCCCGCAACCCCATCCACCAGTTCGCCCCGGTGCTGGCCGAGCTGACCGCCATCGAATGGGACCGGGGCAACGATTTCTTCCCGCCCACGACCTGGCAGGTCAGCAACATCCATGGCGGCACCGGCGCCAGCAACGTCATCCCCGGCGCCGTGGTGGTGGACTTCAACTTCCGCTTCTGCACCGAGTCCACGCCGCAAAGCCTGCAGCAGCGACTCACTGCCGTACTGAATAAGCACGAGTTGGAGTACGACCTCACGTGGACCATCGGCGGTCTGCCCTTCCTGACCACCCCGGGCACCCTGGTCAACGCGGTGCGCGAGGCCATCCGCGCCGAAACCGGCATCGAAACCGAGCTCTCCACCAGCGGCGGCACCAGCGACGGCCGTTTCATCGCCCAGATCTGCCCGCAGGTCATCGAACTCGGTCCGACCAACGCCACCATCCACAAGATCGACGAACATGTTCCGGTGGCCGACATCGAGCCGCTGAAGAACATCTACCGGCGTGTGCTGGAAAAGCTGGCGCAATGAGCCCTGCCAGCATGACATTGCCGACCGTGATCGAACTGATCGAGGCCGGCGCAAAGCAGCTCACCGCCGCCGGCGTGGCCTACGGTCACGGCACCAGCAATGCCTTTGACGAGGCCGCCTGGCTGGTGCTCTGGCAGCTGGGCCTGCCGCTCGATGAGCTCGACGCGGTGGCGGATCGCCCGGTCAGACCGGAAGAGCAGGCCAAGGTCGCCGCCCTGCTGCAAGAACGCATCAGCACGCGCAAGCCTGCGGCCTACCTGACCCGCGAGGCCTGGCTGCAGGGCGTTCCCTTCTACGTGGACGAACGCGCCATCGTGCCGCGCAGCTTCATCGCCGAACTGCTGGCCGACGGCAACATCGACGCCTGGCTGGGCCTGCACACGCAACGCGTGCTGGACCTGTGCACCGGCAACGGCAGCCTGGCCGTGCTGGCCGCCCTGGCCTGGCCCGACGTCACGGTGGACGCTGCCGACCTCTCGGACGACGCCCTGGCCGTGGCCCGCATCAACGTCGACAAACACGGTCTGCAGGACCGCATCACCCTGCTGCGGTCCGACGGGCTGGCCCAGGTGCAGGGCCCTTACGACCTGATCCTGTGCAACCCGCCTTACGTGAATGCGCAGAGCATGGCCGCCCTGCCCGCCGAGTACCGCGCCGAACCCGAGCTGGCCCTGGCCGGTGGCAGCGATGGCATGGACTTCATCCGCCGCCTGCTGGCCGAGGCCCCGGCGCAGCTGAGCGAACACGCCGTGCTGGTCCTGGAGATCGGCAACGAGCGCGAGCACTTCGAGGCGGCTTTCCCGCGCCTGGAAGCTGCCTGGCTGGAAACAAGTGCAGGCGACGAACAAGTCCTGCTGATAACGCGCGAAGCGCTGCTGAAAAAATGATCACCCTGAAAAATGTCACCCTGCGCCGCGGCGCCAGGGTGTTGCTCGATGCTGCCTCCGTCACCGTCAATCCCGGCGAAAAAGTCGGCCTGGTGGGACGCAACGGCGCCGGCAAGTCCACCCTGTTCGCCCTGCTCAACGGCACCCTGCACGAGGACAGCGGCGACTGCAGCATCCCGGCGCAATGGCGCCTGGCCCAGGTGGCCCAGGACATGCCCGAGACGGCCGAGAGCGCCACCGACTTCGTGATCGCCGGCGACACGCGCCTGGCCGCCGCGCAAGCCGAGGTGCTGGCCGCCGAAGCCACCGACGACGGCGAGCGCATGGGGCACGCCTATATGGAGCTGCACGATGCCGGCGCCCATGACGCTTCGGCCCGTGCGCAGGCGCTGATCCTGGGCCTGGGCTTTCGCACCACGGAGCTCGACAAGCCCGTCAACAGCTTCTCCGGCGGCTGGCGCATGCGCCTGCAGCTGGCGCGCGCGCTGATGTGTCCCTCCGACCTGCTGCTGCTGGACGAACCCACCAACCACCTGGACCTCGACGCCCTGGTCTGGCTGGAAGCCTGGCTGCAGCGTTACACCGGCACCATGCTGGTCATCAGCCACGACCGCGAGTTTCTGGACGCCGTGACCAACGTGACGGTGCACATCGAAACCGCCAAGCTCAATCGCTACGGCGGCAACTACACCAAGTTCGAGGACATGCGGGCCGAGAAGATGGAACTGCAGCAGGCGTCCTACGCCAAGCAGCAGGAGAAGATCGCTCACCTGAAGAAGTTCATCGACCGATTCAAGGCCCAGGCCAGCAAGGCCAAGCAGGCCCAGAGTCGCGTCAAGGCCCTGGACCGCATGGAGAAGATCGGCCCGCTGCTGGCCGAGGCCGAATTCACCTTCGAGTTCAAGGAACCGGCCAACCTGCCCAATCCCATGCTGTCCATGCAGGGCCTGGCCTTCGGTTACCCGCCACCAGAAGATGCACCCGTCGGCACACCGCCCACGGTGATCGTGAAAAACGTCGGCAAGTCGGTGCTGGCCGGCCAGCGCATCGGCATCCTGGGCGCCAACGGCCAGGGCAAGTCCACCGTGGTCAAGACCATCGCGCGCGACCTGGCCCCGCTGGCGGGAGAGATCATCGAGGGCAAGGGCCTGTCCATCGGTTATTTCGCCCAGCAGGAGCTCGACGTGCTGCGCCCGCCGGACACGCCGCTGGAGCACATGATCCGCCTGGTCAAGGACACCACGGCCCGCGGCGCGCTCAGCGGCCAGGCCACGCGCGAGCAAGACCTGCGCAGCTTCCTGGGCAGCTTCAATTTCACGGGTGACCAGGTCAAGCAGACCGTGGGCACCATGAGCGGCGGCGAGAAGGCCCGTCTGGTGCTGTGCATGCTGGTCTGGCAGCGCCCCAATCTGCTGCTGCTGGACGAGCCCACCAATCACCTGGACCTGGCCACGCGCGAGGCCCTGGGCATGGCGCTCAACGAATTCGAAGGCACGGTGATGCTGGTCAGCCACGACCGCGCCCTGCTGCGCGCCGTCTGCGACGAGTTCTGGCTGGTCTCACGCGGTGGCATCAGCCCCTTCGATGGCGACCTGGACGATTACCAGCGTTACCTGCTCGACGAGGCCAAGCGCCAGCGCGAGGCCCTCAAGGAAGCCCATGCGGCTGCATCCGCTGCCGCCAGCGCACCACCGCCCCCGGTGGCAGCTGTCGCCGAGCCCGTACGCCCGCGGCGCGAGGACAACCGCAGCCGCCAGCTGCGCAAGGAACTGGAACTGTGCGAGGCCCGCATGGCCGAACTGGGCCAGGAAAAAGCCGCGCTGGAAGAACGGCTCTCCGGTGAACCCGGCATCGACGAGATCAATGAACTCGGCAAGCGCCTGGGCGCGCTTCAGGACGAACTCGATCAACTCGAAGAGCGCTGGCTGGAACTCGGCAACACGCTGGATGCAGCCTGGTCCGGAGTTTGAGGGAAAGCCCCAGCACCTGCCCCTGCGAATTTCAGCTAAGGTCCGCCTGACAAACCGAGGAAGCCCACCATGATCCAGCGCCGTTCCCTGCTTAAATCCACCGCAGCTGCTGCCGCGCTCGGTGTCCCGACCTTGGGCCTGACCCAGCAGAGCGTGACCCTCAAGTTCCATACCTTCATGGCGCCCCTGTCGGCCGTCTGGCTGACCATGCACAAGCCCTGGATGGACAAGGTCGAGAAAGAATCGGGTGGCCGCATCAAGTTCGAGGCCTACCCGGCCATGCAGTTGGGCGGCACGCCGGTGCAACTTTACGATCAGGCCCGCGACGGTGTGGTCGACGTGGTCTGGACGCTGCCTGGCAACACGGCCGGCCGTTTCCCGCGCATCGAAGTGTTCGAACTGCCCTTCATGCTCAACAACGCCGAGGCCACCTCCAAGGCCTACTGGGAATACATGCAGACCGTCGCGGCGGACGAGTTCAAGGACACGCACCCGATCGCCCTGCACGTGCACGGCCCCGGCATGTTCCACACCAAGAGCAAACAGATCAAGACCCCGGACGACCTCAGGGGTCTGAAGATGCGCGGCCCGACCCGCCAGGTCACCAAGCTGCTGCAGGCGGTCGGCGCCACGCCGGTGGGCATGCCGCTGCCGCAGATCCCGGACGCCCTGTCCAAGGGCACCATCGACGGCTGCGTGATCCCCTGGGAAGTGGTGCCGGCCGTCAAGGTGCACGAGCTGACCAAGTTTCACACCGAGTTCCCGGCCGGCCACCCGGGCCTCTACACCACGACCTTCGTGATGACCATGAACAAGGCCAAGTACGAGTCACTGGCGCCGGACCTCAAGAAGGTCATCGACAACAACTCCGGTCTGGCCACCTCGGCCTGGCTGGGCAGGCAGCAGCAGGAAAGCGACATCCCGGGCCGCAAGTCAGCGGTCGAGCGCGGCAACACCATCTACACCCTGAACCAGGCCGAAGCCCAGGAGTTTGTCAAACGCTCGGCGGCGGTAGAAAAAGAATGGGTGGCCGACATGGACAAGCGCGGTTTCGACGGCAAGAAGCTGCTGGACACCGCCCGGGCCCTGATCGCCAAACACGGCAAGGCCTGAACGACCCGCCCCCGATGAAAAAAGCGCCCGACGGGCGCTTTTTTTACATCCGGCTGCGGCTACTTCAGAACTGCGGGCGCACCAGCCTGACCACCAGCGGGGTACGCCGGCCCACATCGCCCCGAGCTTCTCCGGTGCCCATGTGCAGGGCCCAGCCCTGCTGCACGCCCAACTGGTCCTGTGTGCCGGCACGGCCCTGTTGAATGTTGCCGTAATGGTAGGGATTGGCCTGCGTCGTGTCGATCCGCGAGGTGCTGGTCCAGTACCAGTCCTGCGGCGCGGCGGGAAACAGCGCCCGGCCCTGCTCACTGGCGGCCCAGCGTCGCAATTCCGTCAGGCGCGGCAAGCGCCAGGCCACGCCTTCGGCCTTGAAACGGGCCGTGGCCAGGGCCACGGCTTCGCCATGCGTCATCTCACGCGGCTGTCCGGTGCAGGTCTTGCCATTCCAGGCCATGCCCTCCACGCAGCGGGGCCAGGCCAGCTTGCTGCGCGGATCGATCACGTAGCGGCCGTCGGCCGTCGGGGCCGGACTGGCCGCCGTCAGGGACGTGGTCTGCGCGGCGGCGGGGCCAGCCAGCAGCAAGAACAGGCCTGTCGATAGAACACGCTTCATGATCCGCCTTTGCAGGCGCCGGGCATCAGGCGCCCGCCTTCACCACCCGGAGCACATCCTCGAAAGCCGGATGCCCGGCCGAGCGCAGCCACTCGAAGGCCACCATCTCGGTCGTCACCAGCTCGGCCCCGGCGCCGGCCAGGCGGTCGAAGGCCGCATCGCGGTTGCGTTCCGTACGCGAACCGCAGGCGTCCGTCACGACCCAGACCTCGAACTCGTCGTCGAGCAGATCCAGCGCCGTCTGCAGCAGGCAGACATGGGCCTCGCAACCCGCGATGACGATGGTGTTGCGCTCGGACGCAGGTTGGGCGGATTTCTGCAAATGCTTGGGCAGGCTGCGCGCATTGCCCTGCGGGGCACGCGCCGGCGGACGCAGCAGCTCGGCCAGGCCGTCGGCCACCGCGCTGAAGCTCATCTTGGCAAAGGTCTTGCCGCCGGCCTGCGCGATCAGGGCCTGCAACTCCGGCACGGTCGCACCCAGGCTGGCCGGGTTTTCTTCGGTGGCGAAGGTCGGCAGCTTGAACAGGCGTGCCATCTGCGCGAGACGGCGGGCATTGGCCAGCACGCCTGGGCCTTCGTGGATGACGGGCATGAGCTTGCCCTGGTAATCGACCAGCAGCAGTTGGGAGTCTTCGGGTTCGAGCAGCATCCTGTTTCCTTCAGGCGATCCGGACCACCACGCGGCCGCGTACCTGGCCGGCCATGAGCTGCCGGGCCTTGGCAATGGCGCCTTCCAACGGCACCTCCTCGACCATGCGCTCCAGCAGGGCCGGATCGAGATCGCGCGCCAGGCGATCCCAGGCACGCTGACGCTTCACCAGGGAAGCCATCACGGAATCGATGCCCACCAGCGTGACGCCGCGCAGGATGAAGGGCATCACCGTGGTGGGCAGGTCCATGCCCTGGGCCAGGCCGCAGGCCGCCACCACGCCGCCGTAGCGCGTCTGCGCCAGCGCGTTGGCCAGGGTGTGCGAGCCCACGGCATCGACCACCGCGGCCCAGCGCTCTTTCTGGAAGGGCTTGCCGGCAGCGCTCAACTCGGCGCGGTCGATGATGGCGCTGGCCCCCAGCGCCATCAGGTAATCCGCTTCGGCCGCCTTGCCGGTGGCGGCCACAACCCGGTAGCCGAGCCTGCCCAGCAGGGCCACGGCCACACTGCCCACCCCCCCGGTGGCGCCCGTCACCAGCACCTCGCCGGCAGCGGGCAACACGCCGTGGTCTTCCAACGCGAGCACGCAGAGCATGGCGGTGTAGCCGGCCGTGCCGATGGCCATGGCCTGGCGCGGCGTGAAGGCCGCCGGCAGCCTGACCAGCCAGTCCCCCTTGAGGCGCGCCTTACCGGCCAGGCAGCCCCAATGGGTCTCGCCCACGCCCCAGCCGTTGTGCACAAAGGCATCACCCGCCCTCCAGGCAGGGTGGCTGGATTCCAGCACCGTGCCGGCGCCGTCGATGCCGGCCACCATGGGCCAATGGCGCACCACCGGGCCTTTGTTGCAAATGGCCAGACCGTCCTTGTAATTGAGCGTGGAGTACTGCAGGGCCACCGTGACGTCGCCAGCGGGCAGGTGCGTCTCATCGACATGCTCCAGCGAGGCCTGGAATCCGTTGGCATTGTCCAACACGAGAGCTTTGAACATGGGTCGGTCTATTTGGCAATAATTTATTTAAAATCAATTACTTATCGTGTTTATCACGAAAAAGCTTTAATTGACAGGGGCAAGCGCACCGCCCTATGCTAACCGCATGCGTCACGCTTGTGTTGCCCTCCTGCTGAGCCTGCTCGCCTGCGCGCGCGCGGGTGCCAACGACGCGGGCGACGACCTGGACCGTTTTCTCAGTGCCCGCGGGCTGGTGGAGCAGCCCGCCAGCACAGCAGCGGCCCGGCCCCAGCCACCGGCCGCGCTGCCGAGCGACAGCCGGACCCAGGCCTCCGCCGAAGACGGAACGCAGCATATGTCCGGCCTGGTGGTGGCCGCCATGGGCGCCCTGGGCGTGGCTTACCGGCGCGGTGGCAACAACTACGGCTCCGGCTTTGACTGCAGCGGTTTTGTGCGCGCCCTCTATGAGCAGAATTTCGGGCTGCAACTGCCGCGCCGCGCCGCCGAGCAGGCCGCCGCGACGCAGGCCATCACCCGCGCGGATCTGCAGCCGGGTGACCTGGTCTTCTTCAACACCCTGGGCCCGACCCACAGCCACGTCGGGATCTATGTCGGTGATCACCGCTTCATCCATTCGCCCAAGTCCGGCGCGGTGGTGCGCATCGAGGACATGCGCGTGAACTACTGGAACCGGCGTTTTGACGGCGCCCGCCGTGTCGTCCAGTCCTCCACCGCGGCGGGACCGCGCGACACCGGCTACTGAAAAGACCGGGCGGCGCGTGCGGCCGCCTTCCACATACCTCGGGGGGAATGCGGCACAATGCCGCGTTCCAGCCAGACTTCAAAAGGAATCACCATGTTCTACACCGTCGACACCGCCAAATCCTTCGAACAGGCCGCCACCGATCTGGACGCCGCCGTCAAACGCCACGGCTTCGGCGTGCTGCACGTCCACGACATCGGCAACACCCTGCGCAGCAAGGGCCTGAGCTTCACCGAGAGCTGCCGCGTCTTCGAGGTCTGCAACCCGGCCCAGGCGGCCAAGGTGCTGGCCAGCGACATGCAGATGAACATGGCCTTGCCCTGCCGCATTTCCGTCTACACTGAAAAAGGCAAGACGAAGATCGGCATGATCAAGCCCACCGACATGCTGGCCATGCTCTCCCAGGACCCGGCCCTGAGCCAGGTGGCCCGGGAAGTCGACGAGAAAACCACCCTGATGATCAACGAGGCGAAATGATTCCACCTGCCCTGCACCGATTCCTGCGCCAGACAGCGGTCCTGCTGCTGGCTGGCGGTTGCCTCTGGGCCCAGGCCCAGGACAGCAGCCCCAGCTACGCCGGTGCAGAGCCGTTGGGCACGGCCATGGAAAACTGGGCCTACCCCTACCCGGTGCAGATGCTGCAATTCGAGATGGAAGGCCGGCCGGTGCGGATGGCCTACATGGACGTGAAACCGGAGCACCCCAACGGCCAGACCCTGCTGCTCCTGCACGGCAAGAATTTCAGCGCTGATTACTGGGCCAACACCATGCGCGTCATGTCGGGCTACGGCTACCGCGTGATCGCGCCGGACCAGATCGGCTTCGGCAAGTCGGCCAAGCCCGAGATGCGCTACACCTTCGGCATACTGGCCGAGAACACGGTGCGGCTGCTGGACCACCTACGGATCAACCGGGTCACGGTCATCGCCAACAGCATGGGCGGCATGCTCGGTGTGCATTTCGCGCGCCGTTATCCGGAACGCGTGATCGCCCTGGTGCTGGAAAACCCGCTGGGCCTGGAAGACTATGGAGCCAGCATCCCGCCCCAACAGATCTCCAACCTCGTGAAGCTGGAAATGGCGCAGACACCGGCCAGCTACCGCAACTTCGTCAAGGGCTACTTCCCGGTCTGGAAACCCGACTTCGAGCGCTACGTCGAGCAGTTCGCCCGTGTGCAGTTCAGCGGGGACTACCCGCACTTCGCCCTGGTATCGGCCCTGACCTACCAGATGATCTACGAAGGCCCGATCATCAACGAGCTGCCCCAGCTCAAGGTGCCCACGCTGCTGATCATCGGCCAGAACGACCGCACGGTCTTCGGCCGCCGTTTCGCGCCGCCCGAAGTGGTCAAGCCCATGGGCAATTTCCCTGTGATGGGCCGCGCCGCACAGCAGCGCATCCCGGGATCCGTGCTCAAGGAGTTCAACGGCGTGGGCCATGTGCCGCACCTGGAACAGCCTGAGCGTTTCCACGCCGTCATCATCGACTTCATCTACGGCAAAAAATAAACCGCTGCAGGCGCAACGCCTTCAGGGTCATTGCCGGGGTCGTGTGAAGCGGCTCACTTGTCCGCGGACTTCTCTGCCCCGCTTTTCTTGCCCGCCGCCTTGTCCTGGATCCAGTGGTCGGCAGGCTTGAACACCTTGTCGTTCACGACATCGAAGGCCTTGCCCACGGCCTTGTTGGTGGCCGAGGCGCCTTTCTGGATGCCTTGCTCCGCCGCCTCACCGCCTTTCTTGGTGGTGCGCGCGGCCTTGTCCACGAAGCGCTCTTCCTCGGCGTGCAAACCGGTCACAAGGGTAGCCAACAGCCAGCCGAGCAGAAAAATTTTCTTCATCGCAGTTTCTCCTTTTCAAGCAAAAAGGTGGATGCACGGACGTGCAAAAACCCTCTCCGAAAACCGGGCTGCAAGGGCCTGAACAGCCTACTTGCGGGCCGGCGGCAGATCGGTGCAGGAACCGTGCGCCACTTCCGCGGCCATGCCGATGCTCTCGCCCAGCGTGGGATGGGGATGGATGGTCTTGCCGATATCCACCGCGTCGACCCCCATCTCGATGGCCAGCGCGATCTCGCCGATCATGTCGCCCGCGTGCGTGCCGACGATGCCGCCGCCGACGATGCGGTGCGTTTCCTCGTCGAACAGCAATTTGGTGAAACCCTCGTCGCGGCCATTGGCGATGGCGCGGCCCGAAGCCGTCCAGGGGAACAGGCCCTTCTTGACCTTCAGCCCTTGCGCCTTGGCCTGGTCCTCGGTCAGGCCCACCCAGGCCACTTCGGGGTCGGTGTAGGCCACGCTGGGGATGACACGGGCGTTGAAGGCGGCACTGGCCAGTTCCTTGTTGCCCTGCAGTTCACCGGCGATGACCTCGGCCGCCACATGCGCCTCGTGCACCGCCTTGTGCGCCAGCATGGGCTGGCCCACGATGTCACCGATGGCGAAGATGTGCGGCACATTGGTACGCATCTGGATGTCCACCGGGATGAAACCGCGGTCGGTCACGGACACACCGGCCTTGTCGGCGGCGATCTTCTTGCCGTTGGGACTGCGGCCCACGGCCTGCAGCACCAGGTCGTAGGTCTGCGGGGGCGGGGCCTTGCCACCCGGCTCGGCGCTCTCGAACGTCACCTCGATACCCTGGGGCGTGGCTTTCGCCCCTACCGTCTTGGTCTTGAGCATGATGTTGTCGAAACGCGGCGCGTTCATCTTCTGCCAGACCTTGACCAGGTCGCGGTCGGCGCCCTGCATCAGGCCGTCCAGCATCTCGACCACGTCCAGGCGCGCGCCCAGGGTGCTGTAGACCGTGCCCATCTCCAGGCCGATGATGCCGCCGCCCAGGATCAGCATGCGCTTGGGCACTTCCTTGAGCGCCAGGGCGCCGGTGCTGTCCACCACACGCGGGTCGTCGGGCATGAAGGGCAGGCGCACGGCCTGCGAGCCGGCCGCGATGATGGCCTTCTTGAAGGCGATGACCTGTTTCTTGCCGCTCTTGTCCTGCGCCGTGCCGGTGGTCTCCTCCACTTCCACATGGTTGGGGCCGACAAAGGCGCCGTAACCCCGCACGACCGTGACCTTGCGCATCTTGGCCATGGCGGCCAGGCCGCCGGTGAGCTTGCCCACCACTTTTTCCTTGTGGCCGCGCAGCTTGTCGATGTTGAGCACCGGCTTGCCAAAGTCCACGCCCAGCGCGCTCATGTGGCTGACCTCGTCCATCACGGCCGCCACGTGCAGCAGGGCCTTGGACGGAATGCAACCCACATTGAGGCAGACGCCACCCAGGGCAGCGTAGCGCTCGACCAGCACGACCTTGAGGCCCAGATCGGCCGCGCGGAAGGCCGCCGAGTAACCGCCAGGACCGGCGCCCAGCACCAGCAGGTCGCAATCCAGATCGGCGCTGCCGCCGAAGCTGGCCGCGACCGGAGCGGGTGCAGAGGATGAAGGGCTTTTCGAGCCCTCCCCCGTGACGGGGGAGGGTTGGGGTGGGGGTGAGCCAGCTTGCCCCGAAGGGGAACTCGTGTCGCTGCTTTCAAGCAGCAACACGAGAGACCCTTCTTTGACCTTGTCGCCGATCTTGACCTTGAGCTCCTTGACCACCCCGCCCTGGCTGGCCGGGATTTCCATGGAGGCCTTGTCGGACTCCACGGTGATCAGGCTCTGCTCGGGTTTGATGGTGTCGCCGGCTTTGACCAGCAGCTCGATGACTGCGACCGATTCGAAGTCGCCGATGTCCGGGACCTTGATTTCTATGAGTGCCATCGGTTTTCCTTACAGTAAAACGCGGCGGAAATCGCCGAGCACCTGGGCCAGATAGGCATTGAAACGCGCACCCGCCGCACCATCGATCACACGGTGGTCATACGACAGCGAGAGCGGCAGGGTCAGGCGCGGCTGGAAGGCCTTGCCGTCCCAGACCGGCTTCATCGCACCCCTGGACAGGCCCAGGATGGCCACTTCCGGCGCGTTGATGAGCGGCGTGAAGTAGGTGGTGCCGATACCACCGAGCGAAGAGATCGAGAAGGTGCCGCCTTGCATGTCGGCCCCACCCAGCTTGCCGTCGCGTGCCTTCTTGGACAGTTCGGCCATCTCGGCGGAAATCTCCACCAGGCCCTTCTGGTCGGCGTTCTTGAGCACGGGCACCACGAGGCCATTGGGCGTGTCGGCCGCGAAGCCGATGTTCCAGTAGTTCTTCAGAACGAGCTGATCACCGTCGAGGCTGGCATTGAACTCGGGGAATTTCTTGAGCGCCGCCACCGCCGCCTTGATGACAAAGGCCAGCATGGTGAACTTGATGCCCGCCTTTTCGTTCTCTTTGTTGAGTTGCACGCGCAGGGCTTCCAGCTCGGTGATGTCGGCATCTTCGTAGCTGGTGACATGCGGGATCATGACCCAGTTGCGGTGCAGATTGGCGCCGCTGATCTTCTTGATGCGCGAAAGCTCCTTGCGCTCGACCGGGCCGAACTTGGCGAAGTCCACCTTGGGCCAGGGCAGCAGGCCCAGGCCGGCGCCATCGCCGCCACCCGACGAAGCCGCGCCCATGGCCTGGGTGCGCGCCGCGCCACTCATCACGGCCTTGCTGAAGTTCTTGACGTCTTCATCGACGATGCGGCCCTTGGGGCCGCTGCCCTTGACCTCTTCGAGCGGCACGCCGAGCTCGCGCGCGAACTTGCGCACCGAGGGGCTGGCATGCGGCAGCTGGCCCTTGGGGGCCGTCGGATCATGGGCCGGCACGGCGGCAGACGCCACAGGAGCGGGCGCAGCCACCGGCACCGCGGCAACTGCAGCGGCCACGGGGGCAGACGCGGGCACGGTGACCGCAGTGGTTTTGGCCCCCTCCCCCGTGACGGGGGAGGTTTGGGGTGGGGATGAGCTTGTCTGGCCCGCAGGGGAACTCGTTTCGCTGCTGTCAAGCAGCAAGACGAGTGACCCCATGGCGATTTTGTCGCCGATCTTGACCTTGAGCTCCTTGACCACACCGGCGTGGCTGGAGGGGATCTCCATCGAGGCCTTGTCGGATTCGACCGTGATGAGGGACTGCTCGGCCTTCACCGTGTCGCCCGGCTTGACCAGCAGCTCGATGACCGCGACGGACTCGAAGTCACCGATGTCCGGCACCTTGATTTCTACGATAGCCATGTTTGTTCTTCCTTGTTGGGCCGGGACGACCTTGTGGCTTCGGCTCACATCGCTGCGCGATACAAGCCTTCACCGCAAAGTGCGTCCCGTTCTACGCTCAGGCGTAGAGGGGATTCACTTTGTCAACCTTGATCTTGTACTTGGCGATGGCCTCGGCCACCTTCTCCATCGGCATCGCGCCTTCCTCGGCCAGGGCCTTGAGTGCGGCCACCACGATGTAGTGGCGGTTGACCTCGAAGTGCTCGCGCAGCTTGCTGCGGAAGTCGCTGCGGCCGAAACCGTCGGTGCCCAGCACCTTGTAGGTCCGGCCCTTGGGGATGTAGGGGCGGATCTGCTCGGAGAAGGTCTTGACGTAGTCGGTCGAGGCGATCACCGGGCCGGCATGCGGCTCCAGTTGCTGCGTGACGAAGGGCGCGCGCTGCTTGCCCGTCGGGTGCAGCAGGTTCCATCGCTCGCAGTCCTGGCCGTCGCGGGCCAGCTCGTTGAAGCTGGGGCAGCTCCAGACGTTGGCGGCCACGCCCCAGTCCTTCTCCAGCAATTCCTTGGCGAACATCGATTCGCGCAGGATGGTGCCCGAACCCAGCAGATTCACCTGCGGCGTCTTCTTGCCAGCCTTGGCTTCCTGCAGCAGGTACATGCCCTTGATGATCTGCTCTTCCGTGCCGGTCTTCAGGCCCGGCATGGCGTAGTTTTCATTGAGCAGGGTCAGGTAGAAGAAGACATTGTCCTGCTTCTCCACCATGCGCTTCAGGCCATGGTGCAGGATGATGCCCACCTCGTGCGCGAAAGTCGGGTCGTAGCTCACGCAGTTCGGGATGGTGCTGGCCAGCACCTGGCTGTGGCCGTCCTCGTGCTGCAGGCCCTCGCCGTTGAGCGTGGTGCGCCCGGAGGTGCCGCCCAGCAGGAAACCACGCGCCTGCATGTCGCCGGCCGCCCAGGCCAGATCGCCCACGCGCTGCAGGCCGAACATGGAGTAGTAGATGTAGAAGGGGATCATGATGCGGTTGTTCGTCGAATACGACGTTGCCGCGGCGATCCAGCTGCAGATGCCACCCGCCTCGTTGATGCCTTCCTGCAGGATCTGGCCGGCCTTGTCTTCCTTGTAGTACATGACCTGGTCCTTGTCGACCGGGGTGTACTTCTGCCCTTCCGGGTTGTAGATGCCGATCTGGCGGAACAGGCCTTCCATGCCGAAGGTGCGCGCCTCGTCCACCAGGATGGGCACCACACGCGGGCCCAGGGCCTGGTCGCGCAGCAGCTGCGTCAGGAAACGCACATAGGCCTGGGTGGTGGAGATCTCGCGGCCCTCGGCCGTGGCGTCCAGCACGGACTTGAAGGTCTCCAGCGGGGGCACCGTGAACTTCTCGCTCGACACGGCGCGGCGCTTGGGCAGGTAACCGCCCAGGGCCTTGCGGCGCTCGTGCAGGTACTTCATCTCCGGCGTATCGTCGGCCGGCTTGTAGAAAGGGATCTTGGACAGTTCGCTGTCGGGGATCGGGATGTTGAAACGGTCGCGCATGTAGCGGATGTCGTCATCGCCGAGCTTCTTGGTCTGATGGGCCGTGTTCTTGCCCTCGCCGGCCTTGCCCATGCCCCAGCCCTTGACGGTCTTGACCAGCAGCACGGTGGGGCCGCCCTGGGTGTTGTGGGCCTTGTGGAAAGCCGCATAGACCTTCTGCGCGTCGTGGCCGCCGCGACGCAGGTTCCAGACGTCCTGGTCGCTCATCTTGGACACCATCTCCAGGGTGCGCGGATCGCGCCCGAAGAAGTTCTTGCGCACGAAAGCACCGTCATTGGCCTTGAAGGCCTGGTAGTCGCCGTCCAGCGTGTCCATCATGATCTTGCGCAGCGCGCCGTCCTTGTCGCGCGCGAGCAGCTCGTCCCACTCCTTGCCCCAGATCAGCTTGATCACGTTCCAGCCGGCGCCGCGGAACTCGCCTTCGAGCTCCTGGATGATCTTGCCGTTGCCGCGCACCGGGCCGTCCAGACGCTGCAGATTGCAGTTGACGACGAAGACCAGGTTGTCGAGCTTTTCGCGCGCGGCCAGGCCGATGGCGCCCAGGCTTTCGGGTTCGTCCATCTCACCGTCGCCGCAGAAGACCCAGACCTTGCGCTGGCTGGTGTCGGCAATGCCGCGGGCGTGCAGGTACTTGAGGAAACGCGCCTGGTAGATCGACATGATGGGCCCCAGGCCCATCGACACGGTGGGAAACTGCCAGAAACCGGGCATCAGCTTGGGATGCGGGTAGCTGGACAGGCCCTTGCCGTCGACTTCCTGGCGGAAATTCAGCATCTGCTCTTCGCTGATGCGGCCTTCAAGATAGGCGCGGGCGTAGATGCCGGGGGATGAGTGGCCCTGGATGTAGAGCAGGTCGCCACCGTGGGTGCCACCCTCGTCCGTGTTGTCGCCATGCCAGAAATGGTTGAAGCCGGCCGCGAACATGTGCGCCAGGGACTGAAAGGAACTGATGTGGCCACCCAGGTCCCCGCCGTCGGCCGGGTCCAGGCGATTGGCCTTCACCACCATGGCCATGGCGTTCCAGCGCATATAGGCGCGCAGGCGGCCTTCCAGGTCCAGATTGCCGGGGCTGTGCGCCTCCTGGTCCGGCTCGATGCTGTTGACGTAGCCGGTGGTGGCCGAGAAGGGCATGTCGATGCTGTGCTCGCGCGCATGCTCCAGCAACTGTTCGAGCAGGTAATGGGCGCGCTCGGGCCCCTCCTGCGCAATCACCGCCTCAAGGGCGTGCTTCCATTCAAGGGTTTCCTGGCTGTCGAGATCTTCGGCGTTGAGTCCAGACAGGTTCTGGGGCAGGGCTGACATGCTTGTCTCCTCTTGGTTTCAGGCTAGGAACAGGTTGCTTAGCCAATGTAGATCGATACGAGAGTTTCTCATAATTTTCGCGAAATTTTAAGCTGTGCTTTTCTATTTCACATTATGAATTAAAAAAAGACCGCCTGAAGTCATACGGAATACACTGGCCGGACATGAATACACGTCTGAGCACACGGCTGGCTTCGCTGCGCGAATTCCCCGCGCTGCTGCACCTGCAGCAGTGGTGGCGCCAGCAGTCCCCGCACCGCCAGGACCGCTACGCCATGCTGGCGCCACTCCTGGCGGTGCTGCTCTTCCTCGCCGCTATCGTCGCCGCCTTCGGCTATCTGCGGCTCGAAGAAATGGAACGCGAACAGGAGGCGGTGCGGCGTGACGTGGAATACGCCCAGCAGCGCATGCGCCTGCGCCTGCTGGAGCGCCAGGAGGAACTGGTGCGTCTGGCCCAGGAAATCTCCGGTCAGGAGATCGACACCGACCAGTTCCGCAACCGCGCCAATGCCCTCCTCACTCAGTATCCCGAGTTGCAAGGCCTGAGCTGGCTCGACGAGCGCCGCCGTCTGCGCGCTGCACACGGTAATCCCAGTCTCGCCCACAGCCTGACCAACAGTCCCGCGCGCGCTGGCGCACGGCCCGAAAAACCCAGCGACACCGAAAACGCCTTTGCCCTGGCGCGCGAACTGCGCCAGCCCATTTACGTCCAACGCAGCGCCACGCCCGACGGCACCGCGCTGCTGGAGCTGCACCTGCCCCTGTACAGCCGCACCCGCTTCAGCGGCGTGCTGCTGGCCGAATATTCGCTGGACACCCTGTATCGCTATGGCGTGCCCTCGGAGGTCTCGGCGCGTTACGCCGTCTCGCTGCGCGACTCCCGCGGCGAGGTGCTGGCCGGCAGCAGCGCACCCAAACGCAACCGGGCCGGCCAGTGGCTGGGCTGGGCCGCCAGCGCGAACGAATACGAGGTGCCGGTCTCGCCCGTGGGCAACGGCCTGGTGCTGCACGCCCAGGCCTACCGCGCCTCGCTGGGTGTGATCGGCAGCGGCCTGTTCTGGCTGGTCGGCACGCTCAGCGCGATGACGGCCTGGATGCTGATCGCCAACTGGCGCCACACGCGCCGGCGCATGCAGGCCCAGCATGCCCTGGTGCTGGAGACCAATTTCCGCCGCGCCATGGAGAATTCCATGCCCACCGGCATGCGCGCGTTGGACCTGCAGGGCCGCATCACCTACGTCAACGCGGCCTTCTGCCAGATGACGGGCTGGAGCGAACGCGAGCTGGTCGGCTGCACGGCCCCCTTCCCCTACTGGCCCGAGGAAGACCGCGACATGCTGATGGGTCGGCTGGAGGACGAACTCACCGGCCGCGTCACCCCGGGCGGTTTCCAGGTGCGCGTCAAGCGCAAGGACAGCACCCTGTTCGACGCCCGCATCTATGTCTCGCCGCTGATCGACGCGCGCGGCCTGCAGACCGGCTGGATGACCTCGATGACCGACATCACCGAGCCCAACCGCGTACGCGAGCAACTCTACGCCTCCTACGAGCGCTTCACCACCGTGCTGGAGGCCCTGGACGCCTCGGTCTCGGTGGCGCCGCTGGGCACGGATGAACTGCTGTTCGCCAACAAGCTCTACCGGCTCTGGTTCCAGGAGCAGAGCAGCGGCCATGTGCGCCTGTCCACCCAGGCCGGCATGCCGGCCCGCCTGAGCAGCGAGGACAGCCAGGACAGCGTGGATGGCCTGATGGGCATGCCCACCAGCGCCCTGCCCGATGCCGAGGTCGAAAACGCCGAGGTCTACGTCGAAGAACTCGACAAATGGCTGGAAGTGCGCACGCGTTACCTGACCTGGGTGGATGGCCGCCTGGCGCAGATGGTGATCGCCACCGACATCACGCCGCGCCGCCTGGCCGAGGCCCAGTCTGCCGCCCAGGCCGAGCGCGCCCAGACCGCCAGCCGCCTGATCACCATGGGCGAGATGGCCTCCAGCGTGGCACACGAACTGAACCAGCCGCTGACCGCCATCAACAACTACTGCAACGGCATGGTCTCGCGCATCAAGGCGCAGCAGATCTCCGAGGAGGACCTGCTGGGTGCGCTGGAGAAGACCGCCAAGCAGGCCCAGCGCGCCGGCCAGATCATCCAGCGCATCCGTTCCTTCGTGAAACGCAGCGAACCCAACCGCACGCTCTCCGAAATCACGGTCATGGTCAACGAGGCGGTGGAGCTGGCCGAGATCGAGCTGCGGCGTTACAACGTGCGCCTGAGCTATTTCATGGCCGACCTGCCCCCCGTGCTGGTCGATCCCATCCTGATCGAGCAGGTGCTGGTCAACCTGCTGAAGAACGCGGCCGAATCCATCGTTCATGCCCAGCGCCCGCCCCAGCAACGCCGGGTGGAACTGCACGTGCTGCCGGCCAGCGTGGAGGGCAAGCCGGTGGTGGAGTTCACCGTGACCGACACCGGTCGCGGCATCGCCCCCGAGGTCATGGCGCGCCTGTACGAAGCCTTCCACACGACCAAGGCGGAAGGCATGGGCATCGGCCTGTCCCTGTGCCGCTCCATCGTCGAATCACACCAGGGTCGGATGAAAGCCGAGAACCTCTACAATGGACCTGAAGTCACGGGCTGCCGTTTCACCTTCTGGCTGCCCGTGGACGGACCAGAGGCTGCGTCGGCCCCTCTACAACTGCAAGCAGAAAAATCTCAGGTTAGAGCATGAGTCTGATTCCAAAAAAGGGCACGGTCTATGTGGTCGACGACGACGAGGCCGTGCGCGATTCGCTGCAATGGCTGCTCGAGGGCAAGGACTACCGGGTGCGCTGCTTCGACTCGGCCGAGTCCTTCCTGAACCGCTACGATCCGCGCGAGGTGGCCTGCCTGATCGTCGACATCCGCATGGAGGGCATGACCGGGCTGGAGCTGCAGAACCGCCTGATCGAAAGCCATTCACCCCTGCCCGTCGTCTTCATCACCGGCCACGGCGACGTGCCCATGGCGGTGGACACCATGAAAAAGGGTGCCATGGACTTCATCCAGAAACCCTTCAAGGAAGACCAGCTGGTCACCCTGGTCGAACGCATGCTGGAGCGCGCCCGCGACACCTTCAGCGTGCACCAGCAGGCCGCCAGCCGCGACGCCCTGCTGGCCAAGCTCACGCTGCGCGAAAGCCAGGTGCTCGAACGCATCGTGGCCGGCCGCCTGAACAAGCAGATCGCCGACGACCTGGGCATCAGCATCAAGACGGTGGAGGCGCACCGCGCCAACATCATGGAGAAGCTCAACGCCAACACCGTGGCCGACCTGCTCAAGATCGCCCTGGGACAAGCCGCCAAGGCCTGACCCGCTCCGCACGAATCCGACGCCCGCCACCGCGGGCGTTTTTACTTGAATGAAGACGACGACATGACCCAGACCTCCGCCCGCCTGATCGACGGCAACGCCCTCTCCAAGCAACTGCGCGGCGATGTCGCCCAGCGCGCCGCCGCCCTCAAGGCGCGCGGCATCACGCCCGGCCTGGCCGTGGTCCTGGTCGGCGACAACCCGGCCTCCCAGGTCTACGTGCGCAACAAGGTCAAGGCCTGCGAGGACAGTGGATTGCACTCGGTGCTGGAAAAGTACGAGGCCTCCATGACCGAAGCCCAGCTGCTGGCGCGCGTCGACGCTCTCAACAACGATCCGGCCATCCACGGCATCCTGGTCCAGCTGCCCCTGCCAGCCCACATCGATGCGCACAAGGTCATCGAGTCGATTTCCCCGGCCAAGGACGTGGATGGCTTCCACGTCGCCAGCGCCGGCGCCCTGATGGTCGGCCAGCCCGGTTTCTGGCCCTGCACGCCCTATGGCTGCATGAAGATGCTGGAAAGCATCGGCTACGAGCTCAAGGGCAAACATGCCGTGGTCATCGGCCGCTCCAATATCGTGGGCAAGCCCATGGCCCTGATGCTGCTGCAGAAAAACGCCACCGTGACTGTCTGCCACAGCGGCACGAAGGACCTGAAAGCCATGACCCTGCAGGCGGACGTGGTGGTCGCCGCCGTCGGCAAGCGCAACGTGCTCACCGCCGACATGGTCAAGCCCGGCGCCGTGGTGATCGACGTGGGCATGAATCGCAACGACGAAGGCAAGCTCTGCGGCGACGTCGATTTCGACGGGGTCAAGCAGGCGGCCGGCTGGATCACCCCCGTACCCGGCGGCGTCGGCCCCATGACCATCACCATGCTGCTGGTCAACACCCTGGAAGCCGCCGAACGCATGGCAGCGGGCTGATCGGGATCATCGGCAAAAGCTATGAGGCCCCGGCTTGAATCGGGCCGGCTTGACCGCACAATGCAGGCATGAGCAATCCCCTCCTCGACACCTCCGGCCTTCCCCTGTTTGACCGCATCCGCCCGGAGCACGTGGCCCCGGCCATGGACACCCTGCTACAAGCGGCGGACGCCGCCCTGGAGCGCGTCACCGCGCCGGACTTCCCGGCCGACTGGTCGGCCATCGCGCGCGATCTGGACGTGGCCACCGAAAACCTGGGCCGCGCCTGGGGCGCCATCAGCCATCTCAACAGCGTGGCCGACACCCCCGAGCTGCGCGCGGCCTACAACGAGGCCCTGCCGCGTGTGACCGAGTTCTGGACCCGTCTGGGTGCAGACGAACGGCTCTACGCCAAATACAAGGCCATCGCCCCCGCGACCTTGAACCCGGAACAGCGCCAGGCGCACCGGAATGCCCTGCGCAACTTCGTGCTGGGCGGTGCTGACCTGCGCGGCGCCGCCAAGGAACGCTATGCACAGATCCAGGAACGCCAGGCCGAACTGAGCCAGAAGTTCAGCGAGAACACGCTGGACGCGACCGATGCCTGGTCCTATTACGCGAGCCACAGTGAGCTCAAAGGCGTGCCCGACGACGTGCAACAGGCGGCACGCGCGGCTGCGCAAGCCGAAGGCAAGGACGGCCACAAGCTCACGCTCAAGATGCCCTGCTACCTGCCGGTCATGCAATTCGCCAAGAGCAGCGACCTGCGCCACAAGCTCTACCGCGCCTACACCACGCGCGCCTCCGACCAGGCCGAAGGCGATGGTGCCAAGTTCGACAACAGCGCCCTGATCCGCGAGATCCTGGCCCTGCGCCAGGAAGAAGCCCGGTTGCTGGGCTACCTCAACTTCGGCGAAGTCTCGGTGGTTCCCAAGATGGCCGAGTCGCCCGAGCAGGTGGTGCGATTCCTGCGCGATCTGGCGCTCAAGGCTCGCCCCTACGCCGAACAGGACGTCGCCGACCTGCGTGCCTACGCCCGTGCCGAGCTGGGCCTGAACGACCCGCAACCCTGGGACTGGCCCTACGTTGCCGAGCGCCTGAAGGAGGCGCGTTACGCCTTCAGCGAACAGGAGGTCAAGCAGTACTTCACGGCGCCGCGCGTGCTCGCCGGCCTGTTCAAGATCATCGAGACCCTGTTCGAGGTGTCGATCCGGCCCGACACGGCCCCGGTCTGGCACCCGGCCGTGGTCTTCTACCGCATCGAACGCGGCGGTCACCTGGTCGGCCAGTTCTACCTGGACCAGCCCGCCCGCCCCGGCAAACGCGGCGGCGCCTGGATGGACGATGTGCGTTCACGCTGGCTGCGCCCCGACAACGGCCAGCTGCAGATGCCGGTGGCCCATCTGGTCTGCAACTTCGCCGACGGTGTGGGGGACAAGCCGCCCCTGCTCACGCACGACGATGTCATCACCCTCTTCCACGAATTCGGCCACGGCCTGCACCACCTGCTGACCCAGGTCAACGAGCGTGATGTCTCGGGCATCAGCGGGGTGGAGTGGGACGCGGTGGAATTGCCCAGCCAGTTCATGGAGAACTTCTGCTGGGAATGGGACGTGCTCAAGCACATGACGGCCCATGTCGATACCGGTGAGTCCCTGCCGCGCGCCCTGTACGACAAGATGATCGCGGCCAAAAACTTCCAGAGCGGCCTGCAGACCCTGCGCCAGATCGAGTTTGCGCTGTTCGACATGCTGCTGCACACCGAGCACGACCCACAACAGGACTTCATGCCCCTGCTCGACCTGGTGCGCGCCGAGGTGGCCGTGCTGCAGCCGCCGGCCTGGAGCCGCACGGCCCACACCTTCAGCCACATCTTTGCCGGCGGTTATGCGGCCGGCTACTACAGCTACAAATGGGCCGAAGTGCTCAGCGCCGACGCCTACGCCGCCTTTGAGGAAAACCCGGGCCCGGAGGGCTTGCCGAATGTGCAAACCGGGCGAAAATACCGTCAGGCCATCCTGGAGGCCGGGGGCAGCCGCCCGGCCATCGAATCCTTCAAGGCCTTCCGCGGGCGCGAGCCCAGCCTGGACGCACTGTTGCGGCACCAGGGCATGGCCCGCTGACAGCGAAGCTGCACATAAGGAATAATCAGGCGCATGAAGACCACACACCGATTCCGCCACGCAGCCCTGCTGGCCGCGGCTGCCGTCTTGGCCCTCCTCCCGGTTCTGGCCTCGACCCAGGGCATCTACCGCATCGTCGGCCCGGACGGCCGGGTCACTTTCTCCGACAAACCGCCCACCAGCAGCGAAAAGGCCACGGCCCTGAGCCCGAGCGGCCGTTCCAGCGAGAACGGCGCCGCCGGCGAACTGCCCTTCGAACTGCGCGAAGCCATGAACCGCTACCCGGTCACGCTTTACAGCGGGAAAAACTGCGAGCCCTGCAATGCAGCGCGCAACCTGCTGAACTCACGCGGCATACCCCATACCGAGCGCACTGTCACAACTTCACAAGATGTCGAAGCACTCAGGCGCCTGGGCATTGAGGCCACAGTGCCTACCGCCACCATCGGCGGCCAGCGCCTCAAGGGCTTTTCCGAAGGTGAGTGGAATGACTTCCTTGACGCTGCGGGCTATCCCAAAACCTCCCGCTTGCCCTCCGGCTACCGTAATCCGCCGATTGGCCCACTGGCCCCCCCTGCGGAAGCGGCTGCCACGCCCGCTGAACGCCCGGCCGCACCACCGGTAACACCCATTGCCCCGGCGCCCGGGCCGACACCGGACAATCCCACCGGCATCGTTTTCTGATCCACCAGGGGCCCTCGCAAGGCCCTTGTGCTTTCAGTACGTCAGCGTCTTCACGCCACCGGCCGTGCCCAGCAGACAGACCTGGGCGCGCTGGTGCGCGAACACGCCCACCGTCAGCACACCCGGCCACTGGCTGACCTCGGTCTCGAAGGCCAGCGGTTTTTTGATCTGCAGCCCGGTCACGTCCAGGATATGCAGGCCGTTGTCGGTCACCAGGGGCTGCCCGTCCTTCAGGCGCAGCCTGGCCGTGCCGCCCAGGGCCGCGAACTGGCGGACCAGGCGCTGGGTCGCCATGGGGATCACCTCCACCGGCAGCGGGAACTTGCCCAGCACCTCGACCCGCTTGGACTCGTCGGCGATGCAGACAAAACGGCGCGACTGGGCGGCCACGATCTTTTCGCGCGTGAGCGCCGCACCGCCGCCCTTGATCATGTTGCCCTGGCCATCAATCTCGTCGGCGCCATCGATGTAGACCGCGAGCTCGCCCACCTCGTTGGCATCAAAGACCGGGATGCCCAGGGCCCGCAGGCGTTCGGTACTGGCGACGGAACTCGATACCGCCCCCTTGATCCGGTCTTTCATGCCGGCCAGCGCCTCGATGAACTTGTTGACCGTGGAGCCGGTGCCGACCCCGACGATTTCGCCGGGAACCACGTAGTGCAGGGCCGCCTGGCCAACCTGGGCCTTGAGTTCGTCTTGGGTGAGCATATTGATCGATGAGGTGAGGGATTGATCTGGGAAAATCGGGAAAACACCGGAATTATGCGATGTCCCTGATCCCCTACGCCCTCTCCCGCGCCATGCTGTTCCGCCTCGACCCCGAGGCCGCGCACGATCTCACCATCGCCATGATGGCGCGCACGCAAAATACGCCGCTGGCCTGCGCCTACAGCAAGCCCCGCGTGGAAGACCCGATCACCCTGGCCGGCTTGCGTTTCCCCAACCGCGTCGGCATGGCCGCCGGCCTGGACAAGAACGCGCGCTGCATCGACGGTCTGGGCGCCATGGGTTTCGGTTTTGTCGAGGTCGGCACCGTGACGCCGCTGGCCCAGCCGGGCAATCCCAGGCCACGCATGTTCCGCCTGCCGACGGCGCACGCGCTGATCAACCGCATGGGTTTCAACAACGAGGGCCTGGACGCTTTCCTCGCCAACGTGCAGCGCGCCAGCTTCCGCCGCAAAAGCGGCAGCCCCCTGCTGCTGGGCCTGAACATCGGCAAGAACGCCGTCACCCCCATCGAGCGCGCGACCGATGACTACCTGATCGGACTGAGCGGCGTCTATCCGCACGCCGACTACGTCACGATCAATATTTCCAGCCCCAACACCAAGAACCTGCGCGCGCTGCAAAGTGACGAGGCCCTGGACGCTCTGCTCGGCGCCATCGCCGCCCGACGTGAACAGCTGGCCCAACAGCACGGCAAACGTGTACCTCTCTTCGTGAAAATCGCCCCCGATCTGGACGAGGAGCAGGTGAAGGTCATTGCTGCGACCCTGTTGCGCCACGGCATGGATGGCGTGATCGCCACCAACACCACGCTCAGCCGCGAGGCGGTTCAAGGTTTGCCGCATGCCGAGGAAACGGGTGGTCTCTCGGGCGCTCCGGTGCTCGAGATGAGCAACCGCGTGATCCGCCAGTTGCGCACGGCACTGGGCCCGGACTACCCCATCATCGGCGTGGGCGGCATCCTGGGCGCCGCAGACGCCGTGAGCAAGATCGAGGCCGGCGCCGACCTGGTGCAGATCTATACGGGGTTGATCTACCAGGGCCCGGATCTCGTGCAGCAGTCTGCGCTCGCGATCAAGGACCTGCGTCCATCGCGCTGAACCCGCGCGGTGCGCTCAGGCCGCAGCCTTGGCGCTGCGCTCCTCCCTGGCAAGCTCGGATCCGGGCAGCGGCTGATCCCAGGAAGGTTCGCCGGCGAAACGCTCGGCGAGGAACTGTACGAAGTTGCGGATGCGTTCGGGCAACCGGCGATCCGGCAGGAACACGGCATACAGCGTGCTCTCCTGCAGCGCGTACTCAGGGAACAGATGGACCAGCCGGCCGGCCACGATGTGCTCGCTGGCCGCGAAAGACGGCAAGACGGCGACGCCCACACCGGACACGGCGGCATCGACGATGCCCTCGGCCACATTCGCACGCAGATTGCCCGACACATTGACGGTGAGTTCGCCCTCGCGCCCGCGGAAGCGCCATTCATGGCCCTTGGGCTTGTCATAGACCAGGCAGTTGCAATTCAGCAGATCCCGCGGGGTGCGTGGCGTGGCGTGGGCCGCCAGATAGGCCGGCGCGGCCACCACGACCCAGCGGCAGGGCGCCAGCCGGCGCGCGACCAGATTGCTCAGGCGTGGCTCTTCGGCCAGCCGCACCACCAGATCGGCGCTGCCCGAGATCAGGTCGGCAAAGCGTTCCGAGAGGGTGACATCGATCTGGATCGAGGGGTTGTGCAGCAGGAATTCACGCACGGCCGGCAGCAGATGCAGGCGCCCGAAGGTGATGGCCGTGCTGATACGGATCAGGCCGTGGGAGCCACGCGAGAGCTCCTCGACATCGCGCACGGCTTCTCCTGCGTCGGCCACGATGCGTGCGCAGCGCTCGTAGAAGCGCTCGCCTGCCTGGGTCAGGCCCAGCTTGCGGGTGCTGCGGTTGAGCAGTTTCACGCCCAGCGACGCCTCGAGCTCCTGGATGTGGCGGCTCGCCAAGGCCTTGGAAATGCCGCAGCGATCGGCGGCCACGGTGAAGCTCTTGGCGTCCACCACCGCCACAAAGGTGGCCAGGGCGTTCAGATCACGCATCGCACTCTACCCGTAAACAATGAATTCACAGAAACCCGTTTCACAAGCCAGAGCCTAAAAGTATATTCGTCCGGAGCTTGTACGCTGTACCTGCGCCCTTGCACGGCTGCCCTGCCCATCCTTGAAAGACCGATATCGTGATCTGGAGCGAAGAATATTCCGTGACCCGCGAGGGCGTTCAACTGCATGTGTTCCGCAAGCGGGCCCAGGCACCCGTGGCAGGCGAAACGCCACGGCCGGTGCTGATGCTGGTGCACGGCTCCACCGTCTCGGGCCGCAACACTTATGACCTGCAGGTGCCCGGCGGCAAGGACTACTCGGTGATGGACTATTTTGCCGGGCGCGGTTATGACGTCTGGACCCTGGACCACGAGGGCTACGGCCGCTCGGGCTGGTCGGGCCGCGGCAACAGCGACATCAAGACCGGCGCCAGGGACCTGGCCGCCGCCATTCCCCTGGTGCTGCAGAAGACCGGCGCGCAAAAGATCAATCTCTTCGGTTCGTCCTCGGGTGCGCTGCGCGCCTGCCTGTACACGGCCGAACACCCGGAGACTGTCGAGCGGCTCGGCCTCTCGGCCCTGGTCTACACGGGCGCCGGCTCCCCCACGCTGGAGCAGCGCCGCAAGAAGCTGCCCGAATACTCGGCCAGCCCGCGCCGCAAGGTGGACCTGGCCTTCTACGAAGGCATGTTCAATCGCGACAAGCCCGGCAGCAGCGAGGACATCGTGCCCAAGGCCATCGCTGCAGCCGAACTGCCCCTCGTCAGCGAAGTGCCCACCGGCACCTATGTGGACATGTGCGCCAAGCTGCCGGTGGCCACGCCCGAGGCCATCCCCTGCCCCGTGCTGGTGATCCGCGGTGAATACGACGGCATCGCGGCCGAACCGGACCTGCTGGACTTCTTCGCCCGCCTGCCCACCAAGGACAAGGAGTTCGTGGTGCTCTCAGGCATCGCTCACAACCCGATGATGGGCGTGCAGCGCTACAAATTCCATTACGCGCTCGAGACCTTTCTGCGCCGACCCGTCTGAGCAGCCAATCACATCCGAGGAAACAAGACCATGGCACATGTGCAATGGACCGGTGGCATCGAACACTGGACCCGCAAGGGCGAGATCAAGCTCTTTCTCTGGCAGAAACCGGCCAACCCCAAGGTGCCCCACGCCGGCACCCTCCTCTTCGTCCACGGCTCGTCCATGGCCTCGCAGCCGACCTTCGACCTCTCGGTCCCCGGCCGGCCGCATTCTTCGGCCATGGACTGGTTCGCCGAACGGGGCTTCGACACCTGGTGCATGGACAACGAGGGTTATGGTCGCTCCGACAAGCACCGTCCGATCAACTTCGACATCAGCAACGGTGCCGATGACCTGGCGGCCGGCAGCGAGTACATCCTGAGGACCACCGGTGCCGGCAAACTGATGGTCTACGGCATCTCCTCCGGGGCGCTCAAGGCCGCGCTGTTTGCCGAGCGCCACCCCGAACGCGTCGCCCGCCTCGCGCTGGACGCCTTCGTCTGGACCGGCGCAGGCAGCCCCACCCTCACCGAGCGCAAGAAGAAGCTGCCGGAATTTCTGGCGAAGAACCAGCGCCCGATCGATCGCGCCTTCGTGCACAGCATCTTCAACCGCGACCATCCGGGCTGCGCCGACGAGGCCACCAAGGAGGCCTTCGCCGATGCCATCCTGACGCTGGACGACTCCATGCCGACCGGCACCTATGTCGACATGTGTTCGAAACTGCCGGTGGTCGAGCCGCGCAACATCAAGGCGGCCACGCTGATCATGCGCGGCGAGTTCGATGGTATCGCCAGCCTGGACGATCTGCTGAAGTTCTACCAGCTGCTGCCCGGCACGAGCAAGCAGTTCAGCATGATGGAGGGTATCTCCCATGCCAGCTTCCAGCAAAAGAACTATCTAATGGTTTACGCCATCCTGCACGGCTTTTTCGCCATGCCCGAACCTGACTACAAGGGGTAATCATCATGATCGCAAGCTTCTCCATCCGTCGTCTTTTCCTGGGCTCGCTGCTCGTGCTGGCCGCCGGCAGCGCCGCTGCACAGGGCTATCCGAACCGCCCCGTCAAGATCATCGTGCCCTTCGGTCCTGGCGGCTTCACCGACGTCGTCGCGCGCATCCTGGGCCTGAAGCTCGGCGCGGCCATGGGCGGCTCCTTCGTGATCGAGAACAAACCCGGCGCCGGCTCCACCATCGGCGCCGACCAGGTCGCCAAGTCGGCCCCCGATGGCTACACCCTGGTCATGATCTCCTCGACCCACACGATCAGCCCTTCGATCTACAAGACGATTCCCTACGACCCGATCAAGAGCTTCACCCCCATCAGCAAACTGGTGGATTCCGCCTACGTGCTCGTGATCAACCCCGCCAAGGTGCCGGCCAACAACGTGAAGGAATTCATCGCGCTGTCCAAGGCCCAGCCTGACACCCTGCGCTACGCCTCCTCGGGCAACGGCAGCACGCAGCACCTGATGGGCAGCCTGTTCATTTCGATGACCGATGCCAAGCTGCAGCACATCCCCTACCGGGGCAGCAATCTGGCCATGACCGACCTGATCGGCGGCGTGGTGGAAAGCAGCTTTGCCGGCGTCACCAACGCCCTGCCCCATCTGGCCAGCGGCAAGCTCAAGGCTCTGGCCGTGACCACGGCCACCCGCGCCCCGCAGATGCCCGACGTGCCCACCCTGCAGGAAGCCGGCGTGCCCGGCTACGACGCCAGCAACTGGCTGGCCCTGCTGGGGCCGGCCGGCATGCCCAAGGAGATCGTGCAACGCCTCAACAACGAGATCGCCAAGCTCATGGCCCAGCCCGACACGCAGAAGGCCCTGTTCGACGCAGGCGTACAGGTCAGCCTGTCGACCCCCGAAGGTCTGACCCAGCTCATGCAGGACGAGACCGTCAAGTGGGGCAAAATCGTCAAGGATGCGGGCGTCCGGATCGACTAGTAGACTGTAACGATTGAATCGGTAGTAATGCGCCGTGACAGATCGCAATACTTCCATTTCACGGGTTTGGGTTGCTCGTTGTACTTGCGGATGTATCGCATGAGCTTTCTCTTGAGGTCTTGCACGGAA